>CANLCA010000166.1 GCA_947487925.1 Verrucomicrobiales bacterium
GGGGCCGGGTGGACATCATCCGGCAGAAGGCAGGTCGGGGGGGGAAGACCGTGACGGTGGTCACGGGTTTTGTCGGCATCGGTCTTCCAGAAAAAGAAGAACTAGCAAAGAAGATGCAGAAACTCTGCGGCACCGGTGGAACGGTCAAGGAGGGTCGGATTGAGATTCAGGGCGACAAACGGACTGAAGTCGCGCGCATCCTGACTGAAGCGAATTTCCGGCCAGTATTTGCTGGCGGCTAGAAGCCACGCCCAAACTGAGCTGAAATCTCTCCTTCGACCCCTGCCTGCGCTCGCAATCCTGCTCTGAATCTAATCTGACCCCACGCCCAAAACCGACGCGACCCGCCAGCACTGAACCCAAGCGAAGAACCGTTGTTGGAGCACTCGAACATCCGAGTGCTCCAACACCCGTTGGGAACTGGAGAGGTCGCCACTACTTGGCTACCTTGCCCGCGAGTCCTGCGTTGTTCAGGGCAGTGAACGCGTCCTCCGCGCTAAAATCACCCGTCACCTCAAAGGTCTCAGCACCCTTGGTGGCCGTGTTCGCTTTGACACCTTCCACTTTATTCAGTGCATCAGTCACCCCGGTCACGCATTTGGCGCAGCAGAGATGGACGCCAGCGACTTTGAGCGACTGGACTTTTCCTTTCTTCGCCCCGCTCGGAGCCTTTACCTTTATTGAAGGATCGCTGGATTTTCCAAAGTAACCGCCCGCGACAAGGGCATCAACCGCCTTTTGGGCAGTCGCTTTGTCGGGCGCGTTGAGGGCCACCGTGCCTGCGTCTTTGTCGGATTGCGCGGTCGCACCGGTGACGTTGGAGATCGCTTTGTCGACGCCTTTAACGCAACTGGCGCAGCAGAGATGGACGTTGCTCAGTTTGACACTGACTTCTGCGGCTTGGGCGAGGCCGCCCAGGGCAAGAAGAATGGCTGATAGCGCGAGGAGTTTTTTCATATCGATTTTCAAGAATATTTCAATGCACAATGCAAGGTTCTTCGACGAAAAGAAAGCATTTGTATTCGAATGGAGCTCGAAAGGTCTCGAAGTTGTCGGTGGCAGAGCGAGTCCGATGCATGGTAGGAAGTCTTAGCAGGGTGAAGCGACCCTACTCAACCGCCGTTCTGAAGGTGGATCTGAAAGACGACCCCGAGTTCGCGTCTAAGGACCTGCATCCGAGGGCAACTCTACCCGTGTTGGATCGATCGCTGAGGACCATTCAGGGAAGGGTCGCGACAGAATAGACCCCGAACCAGCGTTGGCTCGAAGCCGCTGAGGCGCGCACTTCAAAGAGGACCGGCTGGCCCACTGAAACCCAAGTCGGGTCGAGCTCAATTTCCAACAGCCCGTTGCTGTCCTCCTCGTTGCGCTGCATGATTGTGTAGCGAACTCGCACAGAACCCTCCCGCGACACCCAGCTCCTGTCATCCAGGGAAACGTCGAACGTCACCCCATGTCTGCTGTTAACGAACAGTTCGAACGATCCTGAGGGTTGGGATCTGAACCCCATAGCGCTGGCTTGCCTGAATCGATAAACGCCATGATTGAGGTCTGAAGGGCGAACGTTAGGCGTTTTCCAGGAAACCACGGATTGGCCGTCCGTTTGGCGACAAAAGTGCAACGGCAAACGACCCAACCAGCTCGGATAGGGCAACAGTTCAGCTCCCCGCAAAACGGAGGCCATTCCCAAGTAACCACCCGCGAGGTATTGCTCAAGGGCTGCCTGCGATTTGGCAACTGCTGGAACACCGAACTGCTCGGGTTCGGTTCGCAAATACTCCAGCAAGTCAGCCATCGCCTTCGAGTCAAGCCCCTGTTCCAGGCCCTCTGGCATCAAGGAAATCCGGCTGGGTTCGAGGTGTTTAATTTGCTTCTTCGGCACAAAAACTCGCTCGTTATTTGCCGAGACCAACGTGACACCCGCCCCCGTCTCCTCTGACAGCACTCCGCTCAGGGTTCTCCCATCCAAAGTGTCCACGGAATAGTTCACAAATCGAGTGTCTATCGCTGCATTCGGGTCCAGAATGGAGACCAATAGAAACCGTTTGCTGCGGTCCGTGAGCTGGGCGAGATCCGGGCCCACTTCGTTGCCCTGCCCCCGAAATTTGTGGCACGATGCACAAACTTTCCCGAAAACCGCCGCGCCTAAGGTGCCGTCGCCCTGCAGTTGGAGGCAGCTTTCGTAGAGCGCCATCAGATCGGACCGGGATGATGGGGTGGCCGATCCAAACAAACTCAAGGCGACTTCCCGAGTCGACGCATTCGGATGGGTCAAAAGTGCCCTGCGGTTCAACGCGGAAATTTCCGCGCGTTGAATCGTTCCAGCTTTCAAAGCAGCCATCAACTGGGCAGACCATTCTGGCCTGCGAACAGCGAGGTCCACGGCTCGAGACCGCACTCCCGGCGTCAATCCCGGCCAGAGAGCTTCGAGGCTCTCTACAAGTCGCGGAGGTTGGAGCCGCTCCAACACCTCAAAGCACGCGCCCATTGCGACTGATGAAACACCCTGCCCCGCCGAGTCCAGTGAGCTGATCAGCCGAACCAACAAATCAACATCGGACGGCCGTGTGGCTGGGGACCAACCCAGAAGGCGGATCTCCTCGGCCGTCACCATCCCCATTCTTTCGATCGCCGCCGATTCAACACGCCGGCGGAGGTCTCCCAGAAAACGAGTCAGCTCCATAACCCTTTTTTTCACAGCAGTCGGGTCTCCATTCGCAGGGCCAAAAGTCTCCAACTCCTGAAGACTCGCGCCACGTTCCTTGAGCGCCTCCAGCACCGAAAGCCAGATCGCGCTTTGCCGGGGTGTGAGGGCCTCAGCCTCTGGAACAGTCAGTGAGACAAACAGGCGTTGCGCTCCTTCAGGCCCCGATGCGCCCACCGCAGTTTTTAGAAGCCCCTGGACCAGGCGAAGGTCCACGTTTGTCCGACTCATCAAGCGCGCGATCAAGTCCGGCGCCAGCCCCCCGACCGAGCTGAGGATTCCGGACCGCATCAAGGCGTCCTCGCTATCGCCGAGGCTCAAAAATGCCAACGCATCGAGCTTGGCAGGACCCGCGCTTTCACCGAGCGCGAAGGCTGAGGCGAGGCGCACTGGAGCGTTTCCATCCCGGGCAAGTCCAGCGACCGCCGCCGCCACAAGTTCCACGTCACGGCCGGAAGCCGGTCTGTGTTCGATCAACCAACGTTCCCCGGCTGCCGCCACACTCGCCCTGACGCGAGGATCGGGATCAGTCGCCGCCTGGACGACGAGAGCGGCTCTCAGTTTTCCAAAATCCGCCAGCACGCTCAATGCCTGGGCGCGGACAGCGGGATGCCTGGAGGATCCCACCAGTTTTTCGATGGGTTCGGTGGCCACTCGCGAGCGGGAAAGCAATTCGATGTGCACTCGATCCCGCTCGGTGCCGTTCGGCGTATCCAAAGCGGCCGAAAGCGCTTCGTTTCCGAGCTTCTCAAGATTGACTACACCTCTGGGTGAAACCCCGCGAGGTATCAGCCGATAGAGACGTCCCTTGTCATCCCCGGCTCGAACGTCCAGCTGCGCCAGTCGCTCGGCGGTGATCCACCGCGGATGCTCCACCACAAAACGATACATGTCCACCACCCACAGGGCGCCGTCAGGACCTGTTCGCACTTGCACCGGTCGAAACCAGTTGTCGCGCGACGTCAGAAACTCGCTCCGCATCTCGTCCTCCGCCTGCGTCGCCCGGAATGTCGTGCCGTCGGCCGCAACGTGCAATCTGCGAACCAGATTATGCACGGGCTCACAGAGGAAGGCGTTTCCGTAGTAGTCCGACCCCGCCAGATCATCCCGATACATCCCCAGCCCGCACACCGACGTCGCCCGGCTGGCGTGGCTCGGATCATTGAATCGAGTCAGCATGCGGCTCGATGGATGCAGCTTGTTCACATCCGCTCCCTGAGCGATGGACTGGCTCACCGGCGGGTATGTGACCAGAGGATTTCTGCGGATGGCCGCGTCCGGTAGCGGGTAAAACTTCAGAAGCGTGCTGTTGTCGCACCCGAACCAGTTGCCGAAATCGTCTCGGACCAGGCCCTGCTGCGTCAGGCCGGAAACGGGCTCAAAGGAACCGTCCATTCGAAACCTAAAGTCACGACCGTGAATCGGCACGCGTTCACCCCGCTTTCGCGCGCTGAGGATGGAACCTCCGATCAGTCCGTTGGCCCCATGGATCCAGCCATCCAGGCCGAGCGTGAGGCTGTTCACTCGGGCTTGGTAATTGTCGGTGGCGAATCCGCTAAACAACTTCTCCACTTTATCCGCCCGACCGTCTCCATCCGTGTCCTCCGCGTACAAGATGTCGGGCGCCGCACAAACCAGGACGCCTTTGCGCCAACAGGTAACTCCCGTGGGAAATGGGATGTCTTCCAGAAACGTCACGCCTCCTTCATATTTCCCGTCACCATCGGCGTCCTGAAGCACCCGGACACGCCCGCCTGGCTTCCATTTACCATCCATGCCAGTGGGAAAGTCGCGCATCTCCACCACCCAGAGCCTTCCATCGGCGCTCCAGTCGATCGCCACCGGGCTCGCTATCAACGGCTCCGCCGCAGCCAGCTGAACCGTCCAACCAGCCCGCGGGCGCATCGCCTCCAAGGATGCCTCCGGGGATTTTGGTTCGGGGAATTCCGCTTTCTTCGGATCGGCATGGAATTCCTTGGGAACCATTCCCTTGACCGTGTCAACGATCAGGTCCTCGACTTCGGGAGCTAGTTGCGCTGGGCGCCCGTAGTACCAAAGGGAATCCATTGCCTCATAGCCCCCTTCGCTCAGAATCCGCCTGGAGGGGATGTAACAGGGGACATCATTGGCATACGCGGTCACCCAGATCCGCTCGCCATCGAGCTCCTGCTTTAATCGCCGGGCATAATCCACAACGACTTCCCCCGCCAGAAACACCATTGCGAGCCGGCTGCCGAAACTCCATTGCTGCACGGCATACGGGAGAGTCAGAGGCAGGGCTTCCCCCTTGTCCAACCGTCCCAGGTATTGCTGAGCGTGATACCCCACGATGCCCGTCTGCTTCGACCGGGCCTCCCATTCTTGGCGCGTAAAATGACTCTTGTATGGAAGCTCGATTCGCTTGAAGACGCACTCCGGGGCCGACTCCAACTCAACACCCTTCATTTCGAGCAATCGCGCCACCTGCGCGGCGAGCGCTTGCGCGTGTTTCTTTGCCCAACCCACTCCGGCGTCAGCACCTCCTCTCGGCGCTGGGTTTGAGTCGGCCCCGCAACCAATGCTGATCAGAGCGATGGCGTCGGGAGTCTGCTTTTCGATTTCCTCCTGCGCAAACCCCGCCCAATCGCCGCAGGTCTTGTTCATATCAGAACCCAGGGTTGTGCAGTGGCACGCGTAGTTAGCCAGCACGACGCGCACCTTTCCCTCTAAGTCGCGGGCAACCAGCACCGGTAGACTGTGATCCACAGGCCCCCCCGGAGTGCGCCGGTTTCCAGCGAACCCCACGCTCCCCTCGCCCCAGGTGAGCCGCGAAGGCTTCCTCGCGGCCAGCGCGGCCAGCGCGGCACGTTCCATCCCGTCGGTCAGCTCGCGCGTGTAGCGATCGATCGTCGCCAACTGCTCGGGAGGGATCGGTTGCGCAAATATGTTCGGCGCAAATCCCACGATGCAAGGCGCCGAGTGCGTGTGGGAAGAACACACGACAAACCGCTCGCGAGGCAAACCAGCCTTTTCCCTCAGGCGACGCGCAACTTCCTCAGTGACATTCGCGCACACGCCGCAGTTGTCGACGGTGACCAAGACCGATGCCTCCTTCCCGACGCCGATGGCAACCGCCTTCGCCCAAAGCTTCTGAAAAACTCCCTCCGACTCCGTCTTCCGAGCCGCATAGCCGGTCAGGCGGACCGGGTAACCCGGTGTGATATCGACTCGCGCGGCTCCGACGGCGACCGGTTCCGCTGCCACCAGACCCTGAAATAACGAAAGCAGAGCCAGCACTGACAATCCCCGGGACCTCCAAACCCAAGTGAAGACGGCGAGACGTTGTGTTGAAGAAGTCACGGCCAGGATCCTGGGCACGAGGGAACTCATAAAACCATCGTGCGCCGATGCCACCGTTTGTCAAGTGAAGGGGTCAGTCTTGGCAATAGAATGGGGCGCGGTCGCCGGTCGCATTCGTTCTTGCAGAGAGAGGCCGGTTTGAAACAGATTTGGGCAAGTCATTTTCATGCACGATCTCATCTCAAAGTCGGCCACCCTCCTTGAAGCGTTGCCCTACATCCAGCGGTTCAGTCATGCCACGTTTGTGGTCAAATATGGGGGCAGCTTCATGGATTCTTCAGAGGCCTCCGTGAGGTTTGGTGTGGCGCGCGACATCGTCTTTTTGGAGGCCGTGGAGATCAACCCCGTGGTCGTGCATGGAGGTGGAAAAGCCATCACACGGGCGATGGAGGCCGCGGGGCTCACGGCGCGCTTCGTTCAAGGCCAACGCATCACCGACGAAGCCACTGTGAACGTCGTGGAGCAGGTCCTCTCGCGTCAGATCAATCCCGAAGTCGTCCAAGCCATCAACCAATTGGGAGGAGTCGCCAGGGGGTTCGCTGGCAGCGACATTTTTACTTGCCGCAAACTTTGGGTAGAC
>CANLCA010000167.1 GCA_947487925.1 Verrucomicrobiales bacterium
GAACAAAGGGGGTCTTGTGCAGAATGGGCAAACGCGCCGACATGTGTTCAAGACATATAGATTTTCTATACAACAATTGCAAGAGAAAAACCGCCCTCTTGTTCACTTTTTCTGGAGTTTCAAGAAATTAGGCGAGGATCAGGGCCCACCGAACCCGGTTGCCAAACAGGGTGCCAACGGGATAGGATGGCCTCATGAACAGTTTCCGCAACTGGATCCTGGTCGTGCTGGCCGTTCTCGGATGCGCCATCCAGGCCCAGGGCCCTGACGATCAATTCGTCAGGATCTATAATCTTTTGCTCCAGGCCGATCAACTCAATGATTCGGGGCAGAGCGGGCAGGCCTACGAAAGATACCTCGAAGTCCAAAAGGGATTGCGGCGCATCCAACTCGCCAACCCGGCATGGCAGCCTAAAGTCATCAAATTCAGGCTCGGCTATGTGGCCGACAAAATAGCCCCTCTCGCCGCGAAGTACAAAGCGGGAGCCGTCGCCGCCCCCCCCCCCGCCCTCGTGGAAGCGACCGCCAAGGCGGCGTCGAACAATGAGGTCGCCCAACTGGAAGGCCGCGTCCGCGATCTCGCCGAGGAGGTAGACCGGCTGCGGGCGGAAAAGAAGGTCCTGGAAGCGAAACTGCGTGAGGCTCTTACGCCTCAGCCGGCCCCAACGGGCCAGACACAATTGATCCAAGCCGAGGATCGGATCCGCTCGCTCAACAAGGAGTTGGATGTGTTGAAAGTCAGCCTGGAGGAGGAGAAGCGTAAGCTTGCTGTAGACGCCTCGGACCAGGAAGCGGGGAGAAAGGCCCTCGATGAAGCCAACCGAAAACTGGCCGCTCAGGCTGACGCCCTAGTGGCGCTTAACCGTGAGAAAGAGCAGCTGACCCAACAACTGCGACGGGGTGAAAAACCTTCGAGCTCAGGGACGAGCGCGTTAGAAAAAGAGAATAAAACACTCCGACGCGAACTGGCCGACAAGAGATCTTCCACCAGCAAGAAGCCCACCCCTTCAGAGGCCGAAGCATCCCTCCGTAGGGAGCTCGGGTCCATCGAGGCGCGCCTCCGGGAACAAATGAGCCAAAATGCGGTTTTGATCGCTGAAAAGCGCACGCTCCAAAGCCGGGTGAACCAATTGGGCATCGACCTCGAAGAATCCAAGAAAACAGCGAATCAGAAGGGAAAGACCCCACCGGAACCCCTCAAGGAGACCTCGGTCAGACAGCCCGGAAACGCCGAATCGGAAGGCTTGCGGCGGGATAAGTCCAGGCTGGAACAGCAGGTCGCCAGCCTGAGTTCAGAGCTCGCGGAAGCCAGAAAGCCCCGGCCGGCCGAGTCCCGTGAATCGCAACGCAACCGCGTTCAAAAGCTCGAAGCGGAGCGGGTCGAGCTCAGGGAAAAGCTGGCCCGAGCCAACAAGGAAGCGGCAAACCAGCCCCAATCGCCCTCACGTCGTGAACTCGAAAAACTCCGAAGCCAGCTGGCTGCCGCGCAAGCACGAGTCGACGTTTATGAGTTGAAGAAAACACCTTTCTCTCCCGAAGAACTGGCTCTCTTCCAAAAACCTCAGCCGACTCCGGTGATCGCGAAAAGGGCGGGCAGAGGAGGCAAGAGATCCATCAAAGAACTTCCCAGCACGGCGGGGCAGCTCGTTGCTGACGCCCAATCGGCTTTTTCAGCCCGCCGCTTTGATGAAGCTGAATCCAAGTACCAAGAAGTGCTGCGATTCGACCTCGAAAACGTATACACGCTAGCCAATCTGGCCCTCGTCCAAATGGAGCAGGGTCGACTCGACATCGCCGACGGCAACCTGACAAAGGCGCTGGAGATCGAACCAGAGGATGCCTATAGCCTGAGCTTGCTCGGCATTCTGAGGTTTCGACAAGACAAGCTGGATGATGCCTTGGATCTTTTGAGTCGGTCCGTGCATATCGACAGCAAGAACGCCGAGACACACAACTACATGGGAGTCGTCCTCAGCCAGAAGGGGATGAGGGGTCCTGCGGAAGCATCGATGCGCAAAGCGATCCAGATCAATCCAGGCTACTCCGAAGCACATCACAACCTGGCGGTCATTTACGCCTCCCAAACCCCTCCGTTCGTCGAGCTCGCGAGATGGCACTACGAAAAGGCCATGGCGGCAGGGCATCCGAGGAACCCTTCACTCGAAAAATACTTTGACAAAAAATCTGCCGGAGCCGATTGAATGCTCCGCACCGCCACCTTTTGGAACTGTCAGGATGCCTTGTTTTCGGGATCGTTCGGACGATGGTGAACCTGACCGAAACAGGGCTCCATGAAACAAACCGGCAAATCGGACACGTTGCACGCTACTTATCACCGCACCCAGCATGTTGAACAAAAAATTGAGGATCGTCGGAGTTCTCGTGGCCATCGCCACAGTCCATGCATCCGCCCAATCGACCAACTCGGTGAGTCAACTCACCATCAGAGAAGTCCTTTCTCGAGTGCTCGATTACAACGAGAGAATTCAAGTCAAAATGCTGGAGACGGAAATCAGCGAGAAACAGTTGAACGCTGAGCGGGGGATTTTCGAGCCCGCCGTGGTCGGCAACTTCGAAGCCACCGACAGCCGACGAAAAAACAGCCAGGAACAGCAGGCGCAGCAGTTTTACAATCAAGTTTTCGACGAACGCAACAAAACCTACGGAGGGGGGCTGGAATTCCTAGTCCCCACGGGAGGGCGCTTTCGCCTCGGTTACAACTTGCGAGACCTCTCCAACAACCTGAACAAAGGCCAGAACGAATTTGCAACAACCGTGGGCCTCACTCTAACCCAACCCCTGCTCAAGAACGCCGGAGCCGCATCGGTCATGGCCAGGATTCGGCTCGCGGCCATCAACTCTGAAATTGCTTTTCAGGACTACAGACGCGAGCTCATGACCGTCATCGCCCGGGCGGAAGCTTCCTATTGGGATCTCTATCTAACCCAGGAACAGGAGCGAATCAGCGGGGAATCAGTCTCCGTGGCCGAAAGACTTTTTAAGGACAACAAGGTCCGCATGGAAGTGGGCAAGTCGTCCGAGCTCGAGGTCATGCAAGCGGAGGCGGGCCTGTCACTAAGGCGTTCACGCCAAAGCGAGGCGGGCCAGAAGTTGGCGGAAGCCGCGAGTGTGCTCAACTCGTTCCTCTCGAGTTCTTCAACGGATCCATCCCATAGCACCCGCGCGGTGAGCCAACCCGTGGTGGACGAAATCAAACACGACTACATGCAAAGTTATCAGGCCGCTTTCGACCTGAACCCAGATTACCTGGGTCGGAGGCACTCGGTTCTCGCCGAAAATGTCCGGCTCGCCTATGCCAAGAACCAGAGAATGCCCGAGCTCGACTTGAAGGCCAGCTACGGAATGAACGGTCTGGGAGGATCCCCTGGAGCCTCGTTCGATGATATCGCCAAGGCGGATTACCCGAGCGGTTCGGTGGGTGTGGAGCTTCGCCTGCCACTTTCGGGCGGCATCAAGGAGCGCAACGAGTACGAAGCCGCCAAGCTCTCGAAGAAAAAATCCCTCCTAGCCCTTAAGGAAGTGGAGGTTCAAATCGTGAACTCGCTGGACACGGCGCTGCTCAAAGTTTCCAACCAGCGCGAGAGCGCCAAGAATTACCAGGCGGTTGCCAAATTCCACGAGCAGCTTTTGGCCACAGAGCTCGCCCGTCTGGAGGTGGGCAAGACCGATAGCCGCACAGTGCTTGAGACGGAGGAAAAACTGTTCGAAGCCCGCATCTCAACCCTCGACGCCATCATCCGGTATCAAAAGGCGCTGCTCGAGCTGGAGTTGATCCAGGGGGCCTCACTCAAGAACCGGGGCGTCGAGCTCAAGAAGCTGGATCTGCAGCGGAAAACTATGCAGATGGTGGCGGATAACAAATTCCAAGGATCCCGCTTCGACCAGTTGAAGACCCAGGCTGAAAAGTCGTACCAGAACAAACCGATCTTCGACCCCGTGAGGCAGCAGGAGGACGAACGCCTTCTCCGCCAAAAAATCCAGGAGCTCCGTCAGCAGGATTCCACAAAGTAAACCTGCCTCCGATCAGACTGCCGCCACCTTCACCTCCAAGTGTTCGAATTCCTGAAATGAACAAACTTCTCACCCTCGCTCGAGACGTCGCAAGGCCCTTGGCGCTCCTCCTCCTGATTCTTGATGGCGGGCCACTCCGCGCCCAAACCACCGCCTGGGTCAATGGCATCACCGAATCCATCAACGATGTCACACTGAGCACGCCGTTGGCCGGCATCGTCGGAAAACGCCCCTTTAACGAAGGGGATCGCGTACGCCCGGGACAAGCGGCGGT
Source organism: Verrucomicrobiales bacterium (assembly GCA_947487925.1). GTDB lineage: Bacteria > Verrucomicrobiota > Verrucomicrobiia > Limisphaerales > F1-80-MAGS106 > F1-80-MAGS106. Next base: position 4,307 of record CANLCA010000167.1, read on the forward strand.
CGAACTAGACAAGCGACTTGAGGAGCTTGAAGTGGATCGTCGCAAATTCGCGATGGATCTCAAAAAGAACGACCTCGATAGCACCCGAGCATTGTTCGACAAGAAGGCCCTTTCAATCAGCCGCGAGGAAATGGACAAAAAAATCTCTGAGTTCAACATCGCGTCAGTGGAGTTGGATCTGGCTAAGGAGCAGCTCCGAAAACGCCAGATCATAGCGCCCTTTGAGGGCATGATCGTCGATCTTCCCGTCAAGGAGGGAGAAGCCTGCCAGGCCCTCCAGCCGCTGGTTCGCATCGTCGACGCGAAGCGATGTTATTTCGTCGCCAACGTGGAAGCTAAGTCCGGACATAGTTTGAAGGTTGGCAAAAACGTGAAACTGCAGGTGGAGGCGGGAAACGAGACCATTCCTTTCCCGGGGACCATCAGCTTTGTGTCGCCCGTGGTGGACCCCGCCTCCGGGTTGTTGAAGGTCAAGGCCATGTTCGAGAACCCCGAGGAACGTATTCGTCCGGGCGTCGCGGGCAAAATGCTGCTGGAGGGCAACTGACGTGCAACTAGAAGGATCTTCCGAAAATAGTTCCACTCGCGCCAGCGCCGAGCTGAGCAAGCTCCGCCGCTTCACGGGGCCGGCTCCCGAGTTTTGGCAAAAGTTTCTGCAGGGAACCACCGAATTGATCGGGTCCTCACGCGCAGTTCTTGCCATCAGGGAGACCAAATCCCAAGCCGCCCCCACCTGGAAAAAAATTGGCGAATACGCCGGTCAAAACCACGCGCACAGGTCCGTGGGAGCTTTCGTCCAAAGCCTGGTTGCCATGGCGGACCACTGTGCCCAGGAAAATGTCACCGTTCAAATCCTTGAAAAGTCGGCTTTACCCGGCAGAGAGACAGTGGGCCTCGGGCTCAGACTTCAATTGAACAAACCTGAGGAGGTGTGTGTCGCTCTCTTCCTGCTCGTCGAGGCTGGCGAAGCCGCGGCCCGCGATGCTCTCTCAAAGCTTCAGTTGGTGTCCGATATTCCTCTGTCCTACCTGCAAAGCCACGCGATGCACCAAGCGAGATCGGATGTCGAGAAATTCGCTGAATCCCTCGACCTGCTCGCCCAGGTGGACGCGGAGAAACATTTCCTGGCGGCCGCACTCGCGTTTTGCAACGGGCTGGCCACGAGCCATCATTGTGACCGCGTCAGCCTCGGCTGGCTCGTCAACCAGTACGTCAAGCTCCAAACCATCAGCCGCACCGAACGTTTCGACCGGACCATGTCCGCCGTCAAGGCGCTCGAGGTGGCGATGGAGGAATCCCTGGATCAGGATGAGGAAATCATCTGGCCCCGGCCGGAAGGATTAAACGTGGTCACCCGCGACCACGAGATTTTCGCCCGCGAACAATCCGTGCAAAACGTCTGTTCGATCCCGATTCGGGTGGATGAAAAGACCGTGGGCGTTCTCACGTGCGAACGCCAAAATGGGGCCTTCTCCTCGGTTGAACTTCAGCAGTTCAGGTTGGCCTGTGACCGAGGCAGTCGGCGTTTTTCCGAACTCCAACGCAACGATCGATGGTTCGGGGCTCGTCTGGCAGCGGTGGGCCGCGAGAAACTAGGCAAGATTCTGGGCCCCGAACACACCTGGCTCAAAGTCATTGCCCTCCTGGGTTGCGTGGGGTTGATCGTGCTTTTTTTCGTCCCATTCAGCTATCGCATCGAAGGTAAGTTCATCCTGCGAAGCGACGACGTGGCCTACCTCACAGCCCCTTTTGATGGCTACATCCGCGAAGTTGTGGTCCGGCCCGGGGACACACTGCGAAAAGACGATGTACTTCTCAAGCTGGACACCAACGACCTGGAATTGGAGGAGGTCGTGACGCTGGCGGAGCAGAACCGATACCTCCGCGAGGCGGAAAAGGCGCGTGCGACCAAGGCCCTAGCGGAGATGCGCATCGCCGAAGCCCTCGCCGAGCAGGCCTCCGCCAAGCTCAGCATTGCCCGTTATCGCCTGAACCAGGCTAGCCTCAAGACCCCGTTCAACGGCGTCGTCACCGAAGGCGATCTTCGCGAGCGAATCGGCGCTCCAATCAAACAGGGGGAATCCCTGTTCAAGGTCGCCCGCATCGACACCCTCTACGTGGAAGCGGAGGTCAACGAAAAAGACATCCACGAACTCCGCGAAAAGGCTTCGGGAGAACTAGGGTTTGTCAGCCAGCCGAAACTGAAATTTCCTATCCACGTCACACGCATAGAACCCGCGGCGTTCCCGAAGTCCAACGAGAACGTGTTCCTGATCCGCTGCGCTTTTGACGGGAAAATCGAGGATTGGTGGCGCCC
>CANLCA010000168.1 GCA_947487925.1 Verrucomicrobiales bacterium
CGTCTGTTCGAATTGGCTTCGGCTTCACCACAGAGAACACAGAGTTCACAGAGAGTTCAGAGTTTGAACCGCTCGACCGGCGACGGATGCTCAAGCCCAAACGGCATACCAGTGAACCGATCCTTCTCCATTGCCGCCTCTGTGCTCTACTGTCCTCTGTGGTGAAGCTCCCGGACTCGAACCAATTGCGCTTCGACCGCCAAGAAGACTCCTGACATACCCCCGGGTGGCGGAAGTCGGTTTGTATGGCAACGGATTTCCCATAGACTGCCAGGGTATTTCCAAGTTTGTCGGGGTTTCATGGTGGAGCGTGGGCTGTCCATCGCCGGAAATTATCCTCCCGCCCTTCATCCATGACGATGCGCTCCGGCACCCGCTTCGCCAACCGTCCCAGGTAGACTCCGCAGGCCGACCGCCGGGAGAAGAGCTTCCGTGCCTTGTGGCAAATTCAGGGCCCCGTGTGGAATCGGAATCCTGATTTTGGCTCAAAGGGAGCATGGCTACTGAACCTGCTTTGCGATGGTGTCCAGATCTACAATCGCCGCGCGGTCGCCAGCTTTTTTGACCAGATCGCAGATCAATTCAACAGTGCGAAACTCCGGGTCGCTGGGGTAAAGAACGGAGGGGTGCCCAAGAAAGTCGAACACGGCCCTATGTTCGATGGCCCACTCGACGCTCATCTGGATGGCGCGGAGAAAATCATCCAGCTTCCAGCGACTGGTTCGAAAGGCGCCGACGTCGCTGATCGGGCTCATCGGAATGTCGATCAACCCAGTGGGATACACGAACGGCTGCGCCGCGGCCTGGGCGTCTACAATACCCTTCAGCACTTGGTCGGTCGGGGCGAAACCCGGTTGTCCATAAGGATGCGCGGGGTATTTGCAGCTCACCCATTTGAATCCGAGGTTGAGCATCATCTTCTGTACGTCAGGCCGCCCGTTGAGCCCTTCGACGAACCCTCCCGGGGTCCTGAACCCGGCCGGCTTGCAGCCGAGCCGCGTCCTCATGGCCTCCGTGCATAATTGAATGTTTTCGCGAATGACTTGCGCGGGCGGCTTCCCTTCGATCAACCACGGCGCGCGTTTGAATCGGAATTGGAGATCCTCGGGTTTCGTGGCTAAGACGTAGACGTGGTCGTAGGTGTGGTTGCCAATCGAATGTCCTTCCGCGTTCAGTTCCTTGAGCCAGCCCAGATCCTCCTGTTCGAACACCTGGCCGACGGCGAAGAAATGAATCACTCCGCCATGCGCTTTGACGCGGCGGGCGGCGTCGACGGCGTAGCGTTTTGCCTCGGCGTTCAGGTTGCCTTTCTCATAATCCCAATGCGTGTCCTCCCACCGCGGAAAGTTCCGCGCCATTTCCAGGTCCAGCGTGATCGCGATGAGCGCTTTGTCGCGCTTCGACGCGATCCCGAGCCCCGAGTTGACCTCCGCCGCCCGGGCCTGCATCGCCGTTCCAGCGCCCAGTGCCAAGGCGGAAATCCGAAGAAATTCTCGGCGTGAAGGCCCGCGCCTCCGATCATTGGCGTTTTGAACTGGGTTCATACTGTATCCAAGAAATCTGCGTGATAAGTTGATTGATCGAAGCGAAAGCAATGTGAGCGCTCGTCGCGAACCTCGGAGTGACATGCGCTGGAAAAGTGGCAAGAGTTGCGTCGCCCACTAGGAACACGTTGAAATCCTTCGATAAATTCTCGTATCCCGCGCAGGTGCGCGCGAAACACATGTCGGTGGCATAACCCGTGAGCAGCACATGACGGATGCCCTGGCCCTGCAGATAATCCCGCAACTTATCGTAACCCTCGGCATCGTAAATCACCACGTCATCGGAGTGCGCCTGGATGTCACGCGTGACGGGAATTGGCAGATCCCAAAACCCGGCGTTATTGTACCGGGCGGAGGAGTCGAGGCCGGGGAATTGTTTGAAGTAATCCACCACTGGCTTGTCGACCGACAACGTGAGGGTCGCCGGCAGAGGTTCGCCTCCATAATGGAAACGGCGTAATCTGGCATCGAGTTCCGCGGCGCCCTGCCGACGCTCGTCCGGTCCTGGATTGTGCGTGAATGATCGGTACATCTTCCGCCGTATTGGGTCGCAGTTTCCAGGCAGGCTGTACAGAATCGCTCCGACCTTCCCTCGAAGTGATTTGTGAAATGGATCGATCACGCCTCGGGTGTGCTCCGCCGCGAGATGGTTCTTTGCCGGCGTGCAAAAGTCCGCGACTCCCGCAGGTTCGGGTGTGACCCAGCCTTGGCCGTCGTCGATGCCCCACGGATGCACCATCACGATGGCGGTGCGACTCGCGCTCAAGAGATTCGGCATCTCGATAATGCCTCGTGCGTTGTAACTCCATCGCCACGCTCGCACGCGCAAGTCGGCGCCCGCTTCGTTCACGAGGGCGGGGGTCTCCCAACGATTGGTTTCGCGAATCGGCTCAACCCACTCAGGATGATCCGCGAGCAAGGGCGCCGGATTCCGGATGGGTGTGAGTTTGTTTGGATAAAGCCGGGGCCCGTCGGCGGCCAAAGCACCCTCGCACGGGAGCAGCAGTCCGGCGAGCCCGAGCAGGCCTGAGATCAGAGTCGATTGGGTAAACGATTTCATCTGGAAAAAGAGTTGGAATCACTCAATACACGAAAAACACGAAAAGAGAAATAGTCGGCATCACATGCCATCAGGAGTCCGGCGGTTCAGCTAGGGTCTCAAGTGGCACTATGAACTGGCTTAAGCCGGGACTCCGAACGCGGGGGGACGGTGCCATTGCCCCAGTCTCTTTGTTTTCGTGTGTTTCGTGGGTTGATCTCCCTGTTTCAGATTCAGGGCTTTGATGGTGTTTGGTTCGGGATTTGCAAAAATCCAAAAAGGTCGCGCAATTCCTGGGGACTGAGCGGCTTGATCAGACTCTCGGGCATCAAGGACACGGTGGATTCCCTAAGCGAAGCCACCGTGGACTGCGACAGAACAACCCGTTCTCCGGCGCTGCTGACAAGCGTGAGATTTCCAGCGGACTGGTCTGCCAGGATGCCCGAGAGGATCCGGCCATCGTTGGTTTCAATTTCGTATGCCAGAAACTCCTTCCGGATGGCCGCGCTGGGATCCACCAAACTGGCCAGCAGGAACTCCCGATCGGTCCGGTTGGCGAAGGTGAGATCGGGCCCGACCTTGCCTCCCTCGTTGAACATCGAATGGCAAACTCCACACAGGCGCACGAAAATCGGACGGCCCCGGACCGGATCCCCCTTGCCGGCGTTCAAGTCATTGTTATGCCGACGCATTTCGGCGAGTTTCTCCTCTTCGGTACCTCTCTTGATGCTCCCCCAATGCTTTTTTACCAGGTCATCCAGCGGCTTGTCTGCGTGGAGGACGACGACACGCAGTTGTTCCACGGTGAATTCCCCCGCTGAGACGCGCCCTGCATCCACCGCGAGCAGGAGTTCTCTGGCCCACGCCCTGCGGCTCAACAAGACCTCTCGCACAGAGGCGCGAACCCGGTCGGCGAACGAGGCATAACCCTGAAGAAGCGCCACGGCAATTTGAGGGTCGTCAAACGTCTGCAACGCGCTCAGAGCCGCAAGCTGGAGGAGCCGTGGGGCACTGCCAAGAATTTTCAACAAAAGCGCCACATCGGCGGAGTTGCCAAGTTCTCCTATCAATCGCGCCAAACTGACCCGGACTTCAGGACTGGCCGCCGGGTCCGACAAAACCGTGCGGGCTCTGGCGCCAGCACCGGTGTGGCCGATCCGGCTGGCAACACACAGAAGCACGGGATCCATCGTGTCGTCCCTCCAGAGTGCCCCAATCTCCGCGACCAACGCTGGCGACGAAGACCGAACCCCGCCTCGCGAGATGTTTGTTACAATTTCGGTCATGGCGGTGTTCGCGAACAATCCTCCTCCTCCCGGGTTGCGACCGCTCGACGGGCGATCATGAAATCCTTGTTCGATTGCAGCTAACAAACGTTGCCTCAGCACCACGTCGGGGGCGCTGGCAAGCAATCGCGCGGCGGCATCGTGGCTCGCCCGGCTCCCTTCAGCGATCCACCGTCGCATCAGACGTTCCTGGATCACATCGCGAAGGATTCCCGATCGCCAGGCCTCGGGGGACGTGAAAAACGCCACGGCTTTGGGCAGGGCTTGAATGGAGTGAGCTTCCACCGCCCACCACAACAGCAGCGGAACGAACGGATCGTAGCCATCCACATCACGGATGAGCAACGTCTCAACCAGTGGCATCCCTTGCGCCGTCCGCAGTCGCAAGGCGCTCGAAGCAAGTTGAGCCCGAACGGAAACATCAGGTTCCGTCCGCGCCAGTTCCGTCAATCGGCTCACGAGCGTCGGTGAGACGCGCTTTTCATCGCCCAGCAAACGTACCGTCCACTTCCGAACGGGCGCACTCCGATGTCCGAGAGAATCCATGGCAAAGGCCTCGCTGAAACCGCCGCTGACATAAAGGCCCCAAAGCGCCTCCAAAGCCAGACGATCGTTTTTGGATTCGAGAATGAGGGTGCGCAACGGCAGGATGGCCTCGGGATCGCGCCTGTCGGCGAGCAAACGGCAGGCCTTCTTCGAAAACCACTGGTTTGGGTTGCCCAGCAATCCGATCAGTTGCGTCGTGGACAGCTTACGGAGGTCGGGGATGGCCGCCGGTTGCGCGCCCTTCGCGGCGATGCGATAGATCCGCCCGTTGCGGCGGTCCCACTCGGCGTCCGGATCCGGATGGGCCGTCCGCGCGTCGAACCAGTCGGCGACACACACCGAACCGTCGGGTGCCATGGTGACATCCGTGCAACTGAACCACGAATCGTTGGCGGCCAGCAGGTAGCCGCCGTGCGATGACGTGAACGTCGAACCGCGCGGATACAATTCGTGCCATTGGACGCCGTGTCCCAAAAGATCGCCAGCGATATAACGGCCCCGAAAACGCGGGGGAAGATTGGTCCCAGAATAAACGATGCCGCCATCGGTGACGTGGCCGCCTGTGAAGTTGGTGTGCGGAATGTGATCGAAATACCCGAATGCGTAGGGGTTGTGGAGTCCGCCGTGTTTCCCAAAACTCTTCCAATAATAAGCGCCCTGGACGCCGTGCAGGTTCCGGTACGGACCGACATTCGTGCTGTAGATGAGTTCGCCGCTTGCGTCGAAATCCAGCCCCCATGAGTTGCCGCCCCCTTCGCAGAAGAGCTCGAACTCACGCGTGAGCGGGTGGTAGCGCCAGACGCCCTGCTGGAATTCGACGCCGCGAATGACCGACGTCACCGTGCTTCCCTGACAGCCGTAGAGCCACCCATCCGGACCCCATGTGAGTGAGTTGGCGACCGAGTGCGCGTCCTCCATGCCAAATCCGGAAAGGCAAACTATTGGATCGCTGTCTGGGATGTCATCCCCATTTCGATCCGGATAGAAAAGCAGATAGGGCACGTTCAATACGAACACGCCGCCATGACCGAACGCGAGCCCGGTGGCAAGATTCAGCCCATTCACAAAATCATGCGAACGGTCCGCCACACCATCGCCGTTTGGGTCCTCGAGAATTGTAATCCGGTCGACGCCCTTCGGCCCATGGGGAGGGGGTTCCGGAACCCGGTCGTAGTGGGTGCGAGACCATCGATCGACCGTGCGGCGCTTTAAACCGGCTGGGTTAGGATACTGTAGATACTGAATCACCCAGAGGCGGCCGCGGTCGTCGAACTCAATGCAGACCGGTTGCGCAATCATTGGTTCGCTGGCCACAAGCTTGACTTGCAGATCGTCGGGAAGAGCCATGCGGAGCGTGGCTTCGTGCGGCGGATAGCCCTGTGCCACGGCGCTGCCAGACAAGAGGAAGGAGAACACGAGCAGCAAGTTGGTGAAGGCGCCACGGCACATTGTGCTGTCGTCCGTCGTTGGACAAATTCGATGTGGTCGATGCCAACCAAACACAAGCTTTTGGAAGTTGCTCGTTAAACTATCGGATCACATAACCACTACAAGGTCAAAGGCGGCAACCCAGGAAAAGGGCGGGGCCAATGCATGAAGGAGCGCGGACGGCCTCGTCCGCGTGGCGTGCCATGGGTTTTTGAATGAGGGCCACAGGATCGCCCAGGGCAAGCCGCGAACTTGATCCATCAGTCGCACATGATTCGACATTGACAAACCTCCCGTTGAAAAGAACCCTACGGCCAGTCTCAGACTCTCACAGAGGAAAAACGCTCGAAAACCAGGCCAATATCACATTATCAGGGAAAACTTCTCTGATAATCCATGGTTAGGGCCATCATGGATCATGGCAGATTTGTGCCAATGCAAAGCGAATTCGAATTATCATGACTGCTCCCAGAAATGATGACCACTCTGCTCGCGCGACGCCAGAGTGGCGTGCATCTGTCAGACAGGCGATCATCCAAGAAGTCAAAGGCGGATGTTCAGAAGAAGAGGCTGCGCGCCGCACCGGGGTTCACCCACAGACACACTGGCGCTGGCTGCAGAAGGATTCTGCCTACAAATCGCGGATGAAGGCGGCGCGTGCCGAATCAATCCGACGGATCAAAGCCACAGTTCTGGCTTCCATGCGCGATGGCCTGACTCTTGGCCAGAGCTGCAGCATCGCGGGACGGAAAACGGGCACGTTACTAGCCTGGCGA
>CANLCA010000169.1 GCA_947487925.1 Verrucomicrobiales bacterium
AACACTGTCCCACGATGCTGAGACCGCGAAAGAAATACTCCGTTTACGACCTGCGACAACTCAAAGGCAAGCGATGTTTGGTCCATGTTCATGTCAAATCGCCAGAAGAAGCGGCGGCGGCGGAAGCGGCGGGCATCGACTTGTTGAGCTGCAGTTTCGACTCACCGGCAGCGCAAGCCCGGTTGCCGCTTCTGGTGGCGGCGGCCCCCAACAGCTTCATCTCGGGAGCCACTCCGCACGGGATGGCCTCGCCGGAAGAAGCGATCCGCATCGGATTCCAAGCGCTGGAACTCGGCGCCAGCTCGGTCTATTGCTCTGCCAGTCTGAGGATCATAGAGGCCATGGCGAGAGAGGGCATCCCCGTGGTCGGCCACCTCGGCATGGTGCCACGCCACGCGACTTGGACGAATGTTCGGGCGATTGGCAAAACCGCAACGGAAGCGCTGCGGCTCCACAACCAAATGACGGGTCTAGAAAATGCCGGGGCCTATGCGGCGGAGCTTGAATTGGTGCCACACAACCTGGCCTCGTTTCTCTGTAGGAGAACTTCCCTGTTATTGATGTCGTTGGGCTCCGGCAGCGGTTGCGATTCGCAATTTCTGTTTTCGGACGATATCCTTGGAGACTACGACGAACGCATTCCTCGTCACGCCAAGGCTTACAGGAATTTTCTCCAAGAATATAAACGGCTCCAAGACGAGAGGGTCGCCGCGTTCAAGGAATACGCGGCGGATGTGAAGGGCGGCCGATTTCCCGAGTCCGGACACCTTGTGGCGATGGACGAAGCCGTGTTTCAAGAGGCAGTCCTATCGATCGAGAAGAATCACCCTGCGTGATCCCAAGGGAGGAAGGCGATTGGCGCCCACGCGGTTGTTGTCGTCGAACAAGCTGAAACGGGGATTGTGCAACACGTAAACCCTGCCTTCGAGGTATTGCAATCCGAAGGCCGTGTAGAGCTTTTCGGCAAAAACTGTTGTCCTGCCATCAGGATGAAGGCAAAGAATGCGTCCTTCGGCCGCGTCGGCTTTGGGCAGGCTGATGTCCATGGGTCTTCGGCGACGAACACCCGACCGTCCGGCACGCAGGCGACCACGTACGGATGTTTGATTCGCGGCGCCTCGGCGATCAGTTCCATGCGCCAGCCTGAGAGCGGTTCAGGCAAGGGAGCGGCGGCCGTGGCAGGATTGGAGAACGGAGCCATGAAGCAAGCGACATCGATCCAAACCAACGCGACCAGTGGATCCATGGCCAGGGGTTTTTGAATTATCCGATGGTTCACACGACTTGAAGGGGAAGCCAAATCGGGCCAAGAGGTGCTGGCCGCAGCCGAGTGGGGAAACGTGAAGGCTATCGATGTTGTCAGCTCCGCCGCAGAAGCTCTCGGCGGATGCATCGGATGGCTCGTCAACGTGCTGGATCCGGAGCTAGTGATTTTTTGGGGCGGCCCTGGCTTAAACGAGGGTCTGTACCGCAGGCATCTCGTGGGAGCCGCTTGTCGACACATTTGCTGGAAAGGGCACAACGACATTCCCTTTATATCCGCTCGCACCGGTTCGGACGCCAGCCACATCGGCCCCGCCGCAACCTGTTGGAAGCGCCTTGGGGAGGAGACTAATCCCCGCTTTATTTCATGAATAGACTCAGTGGCGAAGGAATTTGAATCTCTGACGAGGCGCCAGTGCGGCGCCCATTCGCAGGCGTCTGTAGCGATGGAGCAAGGAAGTCAGAGATCCAAGGAACCAGCACAATAGGCCGAGCTCAAAAGGGAATTAGAATCAGTTCTCCTATCTCACAGGATTGTCGCGGCGGTACATCAGCTTGCCCCCGACGTAGGTGCGCAACACCTTGGTCGAGGCGATCCTCTCTTCCGGGCATGTCAGAATGTCTGTGTCGAGCTGGACGAAGTCAGCAAGCTTCCCAGGCTCGAGAGAACCCAGTGTGTCCTCGCACCCCAGGAGTCGTGCGTTGTTGAGGGTGTAAAGCCTCACGGCTTGTTCACGTGAGAGGCTTTCTTCAGGGTGGAGCGCCTGAGCAAGGCGCTGTGGGCGGCGGGTCACCGCGGTGGCCATCCCGAGAAAGGGGTTGTAAGGATTCACGGACCGCAAAGAGCCGATTTTCTGCATGTGATCCGAGCCGCCACCCACTACGGCGCCCGCCTCGAAAAGCGTTTTCAAAGGTTGAAAAAAACGGAGCCTTTCGTAACCGAACTGTTGCAGAAGCGTGTGGCCATCACGATAGAGCCAGGCTGGTTGTATGTCCATCATCACACCGAGCCGGGCTGCCATCTCCACGGATTCGCGGCTCATAAAATTTGAATGGCTGATGCACGGACGGGACTTGCGGATGGGCAGATCCTTGTCGACTTCTGCGTAGGCGTCCAGCAGCGCGTGCACCGCCCCGTCACCGACGGAGTGGGCCGTGAATTGAAGCCCGCACTCCACGGCCGTGCGCACCATTGAGACAAGCCGTTCCTGGGATATAAACCTGACTCCCCGATAGCTGGGGTCGTTGATGGAGTAAATCTTGCTCACACCCCACGGCTCACGCATGAAGGCGCTGCCCGTGAGCATTCCTCCGTCAAGGTAGGTTTTGACTCCGATGAGCCGCAGCCAATCATTCCTTTGCTTGAACAACGGGTCGCGACACACCTCACGAATGCTTTCATGGATGGCGGTCATCGAGCCTATCGACTCGATATGCTTCGAAAGATTGACACGGACCGTGAGGCCGCCCTGAGCGTGCAGCGCTTGGTATGTTTGGATGTCGTCAAGCCCTGCGTCGCGCTCGCACACGCTGGTGATACCCACGGAATTGTAATCGGCGAACAACTCCTTCAAAAGCCGCACTTTGTCGGCGAGGGATGGAGGCGAAAAGGAGGCCTCCAATTTCACGTAGCGTGTGCAATTGCGCAGGATGCCGGTCGGTTCGCCCGATTTCGCATCCGTTTCGGCAAAGCCCGATCCTCCATCCGTGACTTTGAAGTCGCGATCGATGCCGCTGCGCCGTAGTGCCAGGGTATTGAGCGAGGCATCGGGGCCGGTGGCAAAAATCACCGGATGCCTCGGCGCTGCCATATCCAACTCGGCGCGCGTCGGGTAACGCTGCTCTCGCAGCCGAGTGATGAAGACTTGTCGCACTGGAATCCAGCCACCTTCCTTAACAACCTTTGATCGAGCTCGAATGTAGTCGAGCACGTCTTGGATGTTTTCCATAGACGGAACCACGTGGTCGAACTCCGTCAGGCATGCGTCCGCAGAGTGGGCGTGCGAGTCGATCCAGCCGGGTACGAGCAATTTGCCCCCCAAATCCACAACCTCCGTGCCTGGGCCGCGCGCTTTTAGCACCTCGGCGGTCGACCCAATGTTCGAGATCCGACCCGCTTTTACCGCGATGGCTTCATGGATGGAAAAACGGGCATCCACCACAGCGACCTTGCCGTTCGTCAAAATTAGGTCCGCGTCAACCGATTGGGCGGTTGACTGGAATCCGAGAAACCCCCAGCAAAGCGCCAGTGTTGGTACCAAACGATTTAGGCTGGTCCTCGGAGATTCAGGCCAGGTCGTGGGCGTGGTTTGGAAGGAGAGGATATGGTTCACGGTTGTGATCTCAAATGGAGACATGACAACTGCGGTGTTGCCAGTGTAAAAAACTGGGCATGCAACCTTTGTCAACCAACCGACTTGTTTGGTTGCCACGATGGGGAGGATTCAACCGTCACGATTCGATGAACGGAGGAGGTTCCAAAGCAACCATGCAATGGCGCCAAGAGGCAAAGGAGGGATGTCTGTACTTTTTTGAGTCACCTCACTGTAGGTGTTCACTCTTAGAACGGCTTTGGAGCATGGTGAAGATTCACAACGGCCAGGATGAGAAAGGCTCTACGAGGAATGAGTCGGTTTCTTTAAGGATCTGGTGAGCAACTTGAAAAAACTTTTATCACCAGGACGTGGCGAAGACTCACCCTGGGCAACTACTGTGTTCAGGGGCGCACAAAGTTTCACGAAACCGGGGGCTGGACCCATGCGGAGGTTAACGGGGTTCACCCTCATCGAACTGCTTGTGGTCATCGCCATCATCGCGTTGCTGGCGGGCATTCTCTTGCCCGTGTTGTCTCGTGCGAAGAGAAAAAGTCAGCAAACCGAGTGCCTTGGGAACTTGCGCCAAGTCGGGTTGGCCATGTCGATGTATGTCAACGAGAATGATCAACGATTTCCAGATCGGCGCGATCTGAAGTCATCCCTGCCCGACGGCTGGCGGCCCTGGAGCAGTTGGCCGATGTCTGACCCGAGGGCCGGTTGGGCCGCGGTCGTCTTGAGTCATTACCTGGAGAATCCCTCTGTCTGGTCCTGTGCTGCCAGCAGAAAGCCACCCTTTGCGGGGTTGGTTCAGCTCGAACAACGGTCTTCAGCAAGCTCCAACTCACTGACAACCCGCTTCTGGATGTGGCGGTTTGATCGCCCTGATGATCCGGTGCCGCTGGACAATTTCTGGGGCAAGACGGAGGATCGAGTGGTCGAGGATCTTCAGGCCGCAAAGAATCCCACCGTCGGCTTCCCTGCGGGAGCCTCGGATGTCGAGCTGGCTGTGGACGGCTATTTCCCTGGAACCATTCCGACCGTTGACACGCCGCTACAGGGCAGGAGCGTTCATCCGGGAGGACGGAATCGTTTATTTCTAGACGGCCACGGGGCTTTCCTGCGGGACACGCGAACCCCGCGATGAGAATCCGAAGCGGAAATCGAAGTGCATGGAACCGGTGTCCAAGGATTTCTGGCACGCATTGGCGACCTCAGGCAGGCCACAGCAGGCGAGCCGCCGCCGCGAGGGCGAGGATGAGAACGAGGGAATCGAACCCCTTCTGAGGGAGGCGGAACACGAGGCGCCGGCCGAGGAACAAGCCCCCGATGAGGAATGGCAGGACAGCCAGGTTGAACGCCAAGCTCGGCCCTGAGATCAGGCCAAGCTGCAAGCTGAAGGGCACCTTCAGCAGGTTCAGGATCAGGAAGAACCACGCGCCGGTGCCGATGAACTCGTTCTTGGGCAGGCTCACCGCCAAAAGGTACAGCGCCATCACCGGACCCGCCGCGTTGGCCATCATGGTCGTCACACCGGCGAGGAAGCCCATGGTCCAGGCGAAGGAGAGCGAATGGGGCACCTCAGCGAACCAGGCCGGCCTCCAATGTCGAACCAGCTGGATCACGGCCAGGACGAGAACAATCGCGCCGATCAACGGGCTGAACTTTGCCCCCGGCAGCCGTCCCATGAGGGTCCAGCCCAACACAACACCCGCCAGGGCTGGAGGCAGGGTGCGGACGACATGCGTCCATCGGGCGTTGCGGCGGAACAACCAGACCGCTCCCAGATCACCAAAGATGAGCATGGGCAGCACGACACCCGTGGAAGCCAACCCCGGGAACAGATGTGCGAAAATCACGACATGAAAAAGGCTGACTCCAGGCAGGCCGCTCTTTGAAATGCCGACGCCAGTGGCGGCCAGCAATGCCATCAGCCATTCGGCGGGCGTGAATGCAGGCAACATGCAGACGCAGAGTCTCAACACCCGGTCGGCGAAGCAAGTGCGAGGAAGGCGCTGTGGCACCATCACTCATTCTCACAATTCCGCGCGGATCCAAGAAGTTGTGAGCCAAAACTATTTCGGGAGCACTTCACCGTAGGGAGGTGGTGCGTGATTGGCGTCACTTCGCTGGGGCATCCTCGTAAAAAGGCCAGTGGGGCAGAGTTGGCGGGCCGAGGTTCTCCTGCTCGAACGCTCCCTTGTGTCCCGCTTCGAGCATCCGGCTCAACTCAGGTCTCTCCTCCACCAAAAGAGGCGACAGCAGACCTCGTCCGATCTTGTTCCGTTCCTCCACGGTCAAGAGCGGTCCCCGTGGAGTCGCTCGGAAACGCATGTGCAATCCTCGGATACGTTGCCCGCTGCGCTGCCGTAGATCGCGGAGGATGTCAAACCCATCAGGATCAGAATCCCCAAAATGCCAGAGATCCACGCCCGCACCTAATCGTCCCAACAAAGCCAGCGTGGCAGAACCAGGGTAACTGGTCTGGATCAAGAGATCCCCGCATTCGAGTTTCGCCAATTCGTGGAATGTGGTCTCGTTTTCGATCATCACACAACGTCCCGAGCAGGCTTCGATGGAGTCCGCGGAAAGGATGTCTTCCAGCCCGATCCGCCAGGGCCCGCGCAATCGTCCGAAATCAATCTGGCCCCCGGCCCATTTCAGCTTGAGTGGGCCGTGGGCCAGCACGAAGCGCGGGTTTTCCAGGATCCCGACTCCCTCCAAATTACAGATGTTGCCATCGGTGATCTTTTCAAGGATCGGACCAAGCTTTCCCGCGAGCGCGCCCAGCCGTTTGGAATCCCCGCACAACACGCAACTGGCAAATCGGATGAGCGATTCCCCTCGCCAACACAGGAGCTTCGGGACGAGCCCTAGCCTAACTTCCCTTAAGGGAAACAAAAAACCTCAATGAAATGAGGGATTTCTCAAAAGTTCTGGGCTACAATGCGGCCCAATCCGGCGGTTGAGAGAATAGTTTTAGCAAGTCCAACTTGGTCAATTGTTCATTCAAATCGGGAG
>CANLCA010000170.1 GCA_947487925.1 Verrucomicrobiales bacterium
CCGCAAACGAAACATCAAGTTGGGCCTCGATAATTTCGCCGTGCGCGCCATGGGTTGGAAGGCGCCTCAGTTGATCGACTATTCCGCGTCGCTGAAACTGGACTCCTTGTTCATCTCGGACCTCGACGCGTTGGAACAGTTCGAACCGGCCTACCTCAAGACCGTCCGCTCCAGAGCCGAGGACAACGGGCTTCAAATCCATCTGGGAACCTGGAGCGTTTGCCCCACATCGGTCTCCTTTAAGAATAAGTGGGGCACCGCGGATGAGCATTTGTCCTTGGCGATTCGCTGCGCCAAGTCGCTGGGATCACCCGTTCTGCGCGTGGTCCTCGGAAACGGCGAAGACCGAAACACGCCCGGGGGCATCGAGGCCCGAATCGCAGATACTGCTAAAGTCCTAAAAGCCCACCGATCCGAAGCGGTCGATGCGGGTGTCAAATTGGCCATCGAAAACCACGCCGGCGACATGCAAGCTTGGGAAGTGGTGACGCTGATTGAAATGGC
Source organism: Verrucomicrobiales bacterium (assembly GCA_947487925.1). Lineage (GTDB taxonomy): Bacteria > Verrucomicrobiota > Verrucomicrobiia > Limisphaerales > F1-80-MAGS106 > F1-80-MAGS106. The sequence continues at coordinate 505 of CANLCA010000170.1, forward strand.
CGGAAAAGATTTCGTCGGGGCAAACCTGGATTCCGGCAACGCCCTCTGGACACTGGAGGAGCCTGTTTCAAGCCTCGAGATTCTAGGCCCTTACGCGGTGACCACGAGTTTGCGGGACTCGGCGGTATGGGAATCTGAGAACGGAGCCACGGTGCAATGGACGGCTATGGGCGACGGAACCACCGACTTGAAAACGTATTTCGAGAGGTTCGAGACCCTCTGCAAAGGCGTGCCCGTCCACATCGAGACTATTTCAGGGTTCAATCGGGAAATCCCCTTCTTGAAACCAGGTTTTTGGAAGGCTTGGCCCAAGGCAAAAGCCGCCGATCTCGCCAAATTTGTTGCTCTGGCGAGACAGGGAAAACCGCGTGATGCTTGGAAGGCACCCGAGGGTGTCGATCGCAAAAAAGCGGACCAAGACTATCAGAAATCTGAAATTGAGAGGAGCCTGAGATTTTGCAAGGACAAGCTGGGGCTCGGGCTCAAGACCTGAGACTCACACATCACAGATCCGCACGCCTTGTTTCAACGAGGCCAGGGCATCCTGCCTCTTGGGAACAAATTCTTGGGCCACGAAGCCTTTGAACCCGGTATCAAGGATGGCCTTCATGACCGCGGGGTAATAAATCTCCTGGGAATCATCGATTTCCGCCCGGCCAGGGACGCCACCGGTGTGGTAATGAGCAATGTAAGGATGAAATTTTTTGATGGTGGCAATCATGTCCCCTTCCATGATCTGCATGTGATAAATGTCATATAGAAGTTTGAACCGCTCCGATCCCACCTGCTTGCACAACTCCGCACCCCAGGCGGTGTGGTCGCATTGGTAGTCCTTGTGGTTCACCTTGCTGTTGAGTAACTCCATCACCACCGTTACCTTGTGCTTTTCTGCCAACGGCATTAATCGCTTCAGCCCGACGGAACAACTCTGGATCCCCTTCTCATCATCAAGCCCCGCTCGGTTTCCTGAAAAACAGATGATCTTGTCCAACCCGGCGGCCGCTACCTTCGGGATCACGCTCGAATAGCTCTCCACCAATCCGTCGTGATTCTCCAGCCTGTTCCACCCTTTCTCGATGCCGTAGCCCGCCCCGTTAGGCATCGCGCAAGTCAGATCATACTTCCTGAGGGTCGCCCACTCGTCCGGCCCCAGAAGCTCGATGGAGGAGAGCCCGATCCCCTTCGCCGCTTGGCACAAGTCCTCCAAAGGAATCTTGGCGTAGCACCATTTGCAGACAGAATGGTTGATCCGCCCTTTCATCCCTTCCACGACAGCGGCCTCGGCCCGGCCCACACGGTCGGACAAAGCCGCTGCAATCGAAGCCACCGTGGTGGCACCGACGGTGGAAACAGTCGTGAGTGCCGTGCGACGTGAAATAGTTTCGTTCATAAAGATGGAGTTAGAGGATCGGGAGCGATAGATCCAAAGTAAACTCCCGCGTGCCACAGTCAAATCCGAACAGGTGACAGGCGAAAGTTCATTCGCAACGACAAAGGGAGGAATTTAGGTTGCGCGTCCTGATCACGATTTCAACCGATTTTGCTGAGGTCAGATCCTCAAACCAGGAGCCGCGCGAGTCCCTGGCAGATGTCTCGCAACAGTCGACACCGCCCTGTCATCGGGACCGCTATCACTCTTCGTCCGCGATCGCGATAAGCAGCAGTTACAACGCCGCGAATCAACATTTGAGCTTCGTACGATTCTTCCACAGTTCTCGGGGCTTGAAGATACCCCGCGGTGTGATGATGCCGGTGATCAGGTCCGGAGGGGTCACGTCAAAACCCGGGTTGCGCGCCCCACTGGTGGGATTGGCAATCCGAACGTAGGTGTGTTGACCGTTGGAATCAACGCCCCAAGCGCCACAGACCTCCTCTTCCGAACGTTCCTCGATAGGGATGTCACGGCCTCCGTGCATCTCCCAATCAATGGTGGAAAAAGGTATTGCCACGTAAAAAGGGATGCCGTGCCTCTTGGCTAGAAGGGCCTTGGTGTAAGTGCCTATTTTGTTGGCCACCTCGCCAGTGCGGCCCAAGACACGATCGCTGCCGACGATCACGAGATCGATCTCTCCCCGCCACATTAGAAACCCCGCGGCATTGTCCGCGATGACTTGATGGGAGATGCCCTCTTGGGCCAACTCCCAAGCAGTCAGACTGGCACCCTGGCAGCGGGGTCGGGTCTCGTCACAAAACACATGAAACTTGATACCCCTCGAGTGCGCCGCGTAAAGAGGGGCCGTCGCGGAGCCGATATCGACAAAAGCCAGCCACCCCGCATTGCAATGAGTGAGAATGCGCATGCCGGGCTTGATGAGCGGAACGCCCCGCTCCCCAATCTCGCGGCAATGCTTCACATCGTTCCAAGCAAACTCCTCCGCAGCCGAAAGCGCCAGGGCCTTCTTTGCCTCCACAGTGTCTCCGGCGGCCATGGCAGCCAGGACTCCGTTCATGGCATTGACGGGATCGATCGCCGTCGGGCGCGCTTCCTTGAGAGTGCGAAAAACCATCGCACAATGCGCATCGAACCGCTCCAGATTCGCTCCCCGAAACGCCCTCGCACCCTGCGCGAGACCGAAGCCCGCGGTCGCACCAATCGCCCCCGCACCCCGCACGACCATGTCCTTGATGGCCCGCGCAGTGGCGCGATAATTCAGGATCGCCACGACCTCGAAGCGGTGCGGTAGAAGCCTCTGATCAATCAGCAAAACCGCGTTTCGAGTCGGGTCGAAAGAGACGGTTTTATAAGGCTCCAAACGCCCTTTGTGACGCACCTTCATCGAGGCTAGCTAGGCGGAACGGGATTTCAATTTGCGAAGTCGCGCCCTGAACTTGGCATAGGACGGATGACCGCGCAGCTCCGCCAGATCCGGATCTCGCGTCATCCACTGAAAATCTTCGTAACCCAGCTCTATGGCTCTCTCCAGGCACTCCAGCGCGCGCTCCAACTGCCCGGTCAGAGAGTAACTGCAGGCGAGGTTGTAATGCGTCACCGGCTCTCCGGGGCGCAACTTCACCAACTGCTCGTCGATCAGCAGCCCTTTGACAAATTTACCCCGCCTCGTGTAATCATCGCCCAATATCTGCAGGGCCTCGAGATACGATGGGTCGCGACGCACGACCCCCTCCATGAACTCAATTTCAATGTCGAGATCACGTTGCTGTTGCCTTGTCAGTTTAGAGCGTTTGGGCTCGGCTTTTGCCATAATCAACTGCCGCATAATCCGGGACGTTTCCCGCCAAGTCAAGTGATGGGAATAAACGAGTGGCCAGAACACTATGTGATTGCAGGTTCAGTCAAAAACACGGTAACCCTCCTTAATGAAATGTTTTGTCACCGGGGCCTCGGGGTTCCTCGGAAGCAACCTGGTCCATGAGTTGAACCGTCGAGGACACAAGGTGCGCGCGCTGCTCCGTCCAAACGCCAGCCTCAAAGGACTTCGAGGCTGTGATTTTGAGCCCTTCGAAGGGGATGTCTCCGATCGCGAAAAACTCCTCCAAGGCCTCAAAGGCTGCGACTGGTGCTTCCATGTCGCCGCGAGCTACCATTTGTGGCTCCCTGATTACGGCCCCATGTACGCTGCGAACGTCGATGGAACTCGGAATGTTCTGGAATGCGCCGCCCAAATGAGCTGTTCCCGGATTGTCTACACCAGCACTGTGGGCTGCATCGGCCTGCCTTCTCCGGCCCTACTACCGCTCGTTCCATCCACCGAAAACACTCCAGTCTCGGAGGCCCAGATGAGGAACCCTTACAAGCATTCGAAATGGCTCGCCGAACAAGTTGCTCTGGAATTTGCTCGAAAAGGGTACCCGATCTTGATCGTCAATCCCAGCGCCCCAGTGGGTCCCAGGGATGTCAAGCCCACCCCAACAGGGGGTTTCATACTCGATTTCCTCAGAGGCCAGATGCCTGCCTACCTCGACACCGGACTGAACTGGGTGCACGTCCATGACGTTGTCGAAGGACATATTCTGGCCGCCGAGAAAGGTCGCGTTGGCCAGCGTTATATCCTGGGAAACGCCGATGGCAACTGGAGCATGCAGGAAGCGTTGCGCATGCTCTCTGAGATTACCGGCAAACCCGCCCCAAGCATGCGAGTCCCTTACTGGCTGGCTCTCGCAGCCGCCCACCTCAACGAATCCCTCTCTTCCCTGACAAAAAAAGCACCCAAAGCGCCCGTCGCGGGCGTTCGGATGGCACGCTACAAAATGTTTTTTGATCCATCCAAGGCAATTCGCGAGCTCCAACTCCCTCAGACCCCGCCCAGGCAAGCCCTCTCCGAGGCTTGTGATTGGTTTCTTGAAAATGGTTATGTCCCGCAGCACCGCCGTTGAATGAACCTGGAAAAAGCAGCTGAGAAACCACTAATCTTCGCTAATCATCACACATACGATAAGATGCGAAAAATAACCATCTGAACGCCGGTTTACTGTATGGGTGAGGTGCTCAATCAGCGTAACTTCTTCACCATGAGTGTCACTTAGCGAAAATGAGTGGTTCAACTTCCGTTTTTAGGATGAATCCCTCGGTGGCCAGGGCCTCCTCGTGCCCATTCTCCACTCCTGGCTCTTGCCCCGGATCGTGCTCTGGCTTCGGCTGAGGACTCGATACGGTCAGCCTCAATCCCGGAAATTCACAAAACTGAGGGAGACTGGAAAATCCCTTCCGCGCAGCGCCCCCATGACCGCTTGTAAATCATCCCGGCTCTTTCCTGAGACACGCACTTCGTCCCCTTGAATTTGAGTGGTCACCTTTGACTTCAAATCTCGAATAAACCCAGTCACTTCCTTGGCCACAACCGGCTCCAGTCCCTGTTTGATCTTGATCACTTGGCGAGCGTGGCCCAGCGGGGAGATATCCGGATCCAGCTTCTCGACATTCTTCAAGCTGATCTGACGCTTCGCGAGTTTGCCCATCACAATCTCGGAAAGCGCCCGGATCTTGAACTGATCCTCCGCCGACATCTTGATCTCGTTCTTTTCGAGAACGATCTCCGCCTTGCTCCCCTTAAAATCAAATCGGTTCGCCAACTCTTTGTTGGCCTGGTTGATCGCGTTCTCGAGCTCCATCGAGCTCACCTTGGAGACAATGTCAAAAGAGGGCATGCGAAAAGGATGCAGGAGCGATTCGAAAGTTTGAAGTCAGAAATGACGCCATCCCGAAACCAGGTGTCTTTTGTGCCCACAAACGAACAGTTGTCAGGCTATTTCTAGAGTGGCACGCTGCTGCCCCATAACCGCTTTTTTTGACCCCCAAACCCCGTGTGCGAAAGGTCTGCTCAAATGATTGGCCAACCCTCAGCCCGTTACCTCCCGCGATCCAAAAACCTCCCCCTTGTCGCTTTCACTCTCATTGAACTCCTCGTCGTCATCGCGATCATCGCCATCCTCGCGGGCATGCTCCTCCCTGCCCTGTCCAAGGCCAAGACCAAGGCCACCGGGATAAAATGCATGAACAACACCCGGCAACTTATGCTCGCCTGGCGGCTTTACTCAGACGATAATGTCGATCTCCTCGTGGCCTCACGCGGGGGACAAAAAGCTCCTGAATGGACTGGGGGTGGGTGGCTGGATCTCCCAGTTAGTGCCGAAGATAATGTCAACCCAGCCATCAATATCAAGAAAAGCCCGCTCTGGCCTTACTGCGGCAGTTCGGTCGATGTCTGGCATTGTCCCGCGGATCAAAGCACTGGCCGATGGAAAACCTATCTCAACAACGCGCTGGTGCCCCGCGTTCGAAGCATGTCCATGAACAACTGCATGGGCGGGCCTGCCGGGGGTGAGTCCGGCCCCGGCTGGAGAGTATTCCTGAAGCAATCCGACATCATCGATCCTTCCCCGTCCAAAGCCTGGGTGCTGCTGGATGAACGAGAGGACAGCATCAATGATGGCTATTTTGTCGTGGACATGGCCGGCTACAAGCCCGAGCAGCTCGCCTCAGCCAACAAGTCCGCCAAAATCGTGGATTACCCCGCGATGTATCACAACGACGCAGCTGGCCTCGCCTTCGCCGACGGCCATTCGGAGATCCACAAATGGGTCGATCC
>CANLCA010000171.1 GCA_947487925.1 Verrucomicrobiales bacterium
CGCAGGTTGGTCGGGGTCCTGGCGCTTCACAGCGCGCAGGCTCAAAAGACCCAGATCGATCAACTCCTTCTCGATTAACTGTTCGGCCTCCTGCTGCCAGGTCTTGGGCAGCTTGCCTGGAACCAGGCCTTTGATCGAGGCTCGCATGACACGCAGGACCGCGTTGTAGACCTTGCGCTGCCGGGGTGTGAACCGTCCGTTTACCGGGATCGTCCGGGTCATGTCCGAGTTGTAGTTTGCGTAACTCGCGGCGACGTCCAGCAGGAGGAGCTCGCCCTTTTTGCAGGGCGCCGAGTTGTCACCGTAATGCAGCACGCAGGCATTGGCGCCTGAGGCGATGATGGGGTTGTAAGCAAAGTTTCCGCGGTGACGGATGAATTCATGGGAGAATTCGGCTTCCACTTCCGTTTCGGAAACCCCGGGCCGGGTGAAACCGAGCACGCGACGGAACCCGCGCTCGGTGATCGAGCAGGCTTTTCGAAGCAGGTCGAGCTCGAAGTCGGTTTTGACGGCTCGGATCCGGTGCAGGACCGGGGCGAGGCGACGGTAGCCGTGCAGCGGGTATCGGGACTGAACCTCGGCGACAAAGCGGGCTTCGCGGGTCGTCACATCGATCACGGCACGCTTGTGCTCATTGGCGTTGAGGTAGAGGTCGTCGCATTCGCACATTAACCGGTGGAAGAGCCTCGGGAAATCCTGGATCCAGAGGATCGTGCGGATCCCGGTTTGCGCGCGGGCTTCTTCCCTGGTGAGTTTGTGTCCTTCCCACGTCTCCGCTTCGGCGCTGGGCTCGCGAAGGAAGAGGATCTCTCGATGCTTCTCATCATGGGCATCGGGGTAGAGGAGCAGGATCGTCTGTTCCTGCTCCACGCCAGTGAGGTAGAACAGGTCGGAACTGGCGCGCATAGGGAAGCTGCCGTCGGCATTTGTCGGCATGGGATCGTTCGCGTTGACAACCGCCAGCGCGTTCGGTGACAGCCCTTTGAGCAGGCGTTCTCGGTTTTGAATGAAAAGACGAGGGTCGATTGGTGCGTACCGCATGATGGCGCGCAGAGTTCCAGAGAATCGGCGAGGATTCAAATTCAATTGTTCGGCGAAACGGCGCCACCCCAAAGCGGACTCGTACACGAATGCGCGATTCGGTTGGTGACAGTTTACCCGTTTTCAGGCAACAAGGATCCACATTCGCCATGAGCACCTGGACTAAACCTATCGTTTGCCTCGCCATCACCTTCCTTGCAGCAACCGTGACCGCCGGGGGCGCGAAGCCCTTTTCCTTTCCCCGAGCCACCCCCGAGTCGCAGGGGGTGTCATCGTCGGCGGTTTTGGGGGTCGTCGAGGCGTTGGATCAAATCGATGCGCTGAACAGCTTCATGCTGGTGCGCCATGGCCATGTGATTGCGGAGGGATGGTGGGGACCGTATTCGGCTCCGCTCAACCATGAACTGTATTCGTTGAGCAAAAGTTTCACGTCCACGGCGGTGGGTCTGGCTGTTGCGGAAGGCAAGTTAAGTGTCGACGATGAGGTGTTGAAGTTTTTCCCCGAGGATGCTCCGGCTGAGCCGAGTGCCAACCTCAAAGCCATGCGAGTGCGAGATCTGTTGACGATGTCCGCCGGGCATCAGGACGAGACATCGAGCGCTGTGGACAAGATTTCCGCGAAATCGTTTCTCGCTCATCCTGTGCCACACAAGCCAGGCACCCACTTCAAATACAACACTCCCGCGACCTTCATGCTTTCGGCGATTGTGCAAAAGCAGACCGGCCAGACGGTGCTCGAGTATTTGCGGCCGCGATTGTTCGAGCCATTGGGCATCACGCAGCCGGTGTGGAATACAAACTGGCAGGGCATTTCGCTAGGGGGATACGGATTGAGCGTACGCACGGAAGACATTGCGCGCTTTGGGCAGCTCTATTTGCAACAAGGCAAATGGCAGGGCAAGCAATTGATCCAGCCATCGTGGGTCGACCTGGCCACGTCGCGGCAGGTCTCCAACGGGAGCAATCCCAGGAGCGACTGGGATCAAGGCTACGGCTTTCAATTCTGGCGCTGTCGGAACGGGGGTTATCGAGCGGACGGGGCGTTTGGCCAGTATTGCATCGTGCTGCCTGAACAGGACGCCGTGATCGCCATCACCAGCGGCGTGAAAGACATGCAGGCGATCCTGAACTTGGTTTGGGACAAGCTTTTGCCCGTGCTGGGACCGAAGCGTTTGAAGGCGAACGCGCTGGCTCAAAGCAAGTTGGCGGAAAAGCTCGCTGGCTTGTCGCTGCGTCCGGTGAACGGAGCGGAAACTTCACCGCTTGCCGCGAAAATAGTTGGCCGAAAGTTTGTCTTTTCTGCCAACGCGCAAAAGCTGGAAAGCCTGACGCTCACACCCAACGCGAGCGGCAAAGGAGTCACGGTCGCCGTGCAATCCGGGGGTGCGTCGCGCCAATTCAGCAGCGGCACGCGCGCGTGGCAACATGGAAGCGGTTCTTTCGGCACTTACTCGAACGCGCCTGCCGCGGCCAGCAGCGCGTGGGCGACCGAGGATACTCTGGTGGTGAGACAATGTTTCACCGAGACGCCTTTCCGCGTGACGCACACCCTCCGTTTCGATGGCAATCAAGTGTTTTACGACGCGGAAACCAATGTGGGCTTTGGCGGGGTCAAACAACCTCAGCTGGTGGGACACGCGGAGTGAGAACGATTGAACGACTCAGGATGATTGACTTATGAATTTGACTGGCAAGATCGCTTTGGTGACCGGCGGAACTCGAGGCATCGGCGCGGCCACCGCGGTAGGGCTCGCAAAGGAGGGATCGGATGTCGCATTGATCGGACGAAACATGGACTCCGAGGGTCTCGCGACGAGGGATTTGATCCGGTCTCTCGGGAGGCGGTGTGAAGTGGTGCTCGCGGATTGCGGTGTTGCCGGGGAAAACACTCGTTCCGTTCGTGAGACCGAAGAGAAGCTCGGTGCGGTGGATATCCTGGTGCATGCCGCAGGCGGGCCTGTGAACGGGGGTTTGATGGAGATCACCGAGGCGTCGTGGGCCGCCGCTTTTGATGTTCACGTGCATGCGGTGTTCCACCTGTGCCGCGCTGTGATCCCGTCGATGCGCGCCAGGAAGGAAGGGGCGATCATTCTCGTTTCCTCCACCGCCGGAATTCGCGGGGTCATCACCAACGTGGCTTATCAGGTCGCCAAAGGCGCTTTGCCGCAGATGACGCGGGCGTTGGCGCGGGAATTTGCCAATGACAACATCCGCGTCAACTGCGCGGCGCCGGGAGTCGTGCGGACCGCTTTTCATGCCACCATGACCGACGCGCAACGCCGATTGAACCTGGACCAGCGCATCCCATTGCATCGGGAAGGAACCCCAGAGCAAGTGGCCGATCTCATTTTGATGCTCATCAAAAACGATTACATCACGGGGGAGACGATGACCATCGACGGCGGGTTGACCATGCGCATCGCATAGGGGGTTGTGCAGATCAAAACGGCATTTCGAGGGTGGACCATTCCCGGGCCTGTCCCTGCCGGAGCCTTGGGGAGCGGGCCGGAACTGGAGCCCGGGGAGACGCTCGATTCCATCTCGGGCCACTTCCGGCTTTTCCAACTTGAGAAGGGGCATCGGTTTTCGACCGACGACGTGCTGACCGCATGGTATGGAACCACATGGTGTCCACGACCGGAGGAAGTGCTCGACCTTGGAAGCGGAATTGGCACGGTGGGGATGATTGCCGTATGGCGCCTGCCTGGGGCCCGATTTGTCACGGTGGAGGCCCAGGAGGAAAGCGTTCGTCTCGCCAGGAAGTCGGCTCGTTGGAATGGACTGGAGCCGCGATTCTCGATTCGCACCGGCGACTTTCGAGAGCAGGGTGTCTTGAGCGAGAGCGAATTGTTTGACCTCGTGTTTGGAAGCCCGCCCTATTTTCCGCTAGGGACCGGGGTTTTGGGAGATCATGCTCAAAAGATAGCGTGTCGTTTTGAGGTTCGAGGCTCGGTCTCGGATTATTGTTCGACCGCCGCGAGGCATCTTCGCCCTGGAGGGCTTTTCGCCTGCGTCTTCCCAATTTCGCCCCCCGAGCAAGAGACTCGGGTGAAGGAGGCCGCGGCTGCCGCAGGGCTCGCGGTTGTCCGGACTCGGCCCGTGGCTCTGCGGGAAGGAGAGCGTCCCCTGCTTGGGTTGTTCGCCATGATGCGCGCAGCCGATCTGCCTGAGAGCCTGCGACGTCAGTGTTGGGTGGAACCGGTGCTCACCATCCGCACCCGGGAGGGTGGGGTGCATCCCGAGTACTCCGCGGTGAAGATGGCATTCGGATTTCCGCCTTGAGCATGCAAGATTGACAGTTTTGATGAACGAGGAAAAACTGCGGAATGCTGCCCGATCCGAAAAACCATGACCCCGGTCTCGATCGGCTTTTTTTTAAGCCTCTCCCACGCGATTCTCGTCCCGCCCTCCGGGGATGGCTGCGAGGGTTGATTTTGTGGGTGATCCTTGAAGGAACGGGTTGGTTTTGGTTGTGCGCCGCGGCGGCAGACAAAGTCAGTTACAATCGGGAAGTTCGCCCTATTTTTGCTGATAATTGTTACAACTGCCATGGACCTGACCAGGCCAAGCGCAAGGCCGGACTTCGATTGGATCAAAGGGTGGGCGCCACTGCTAAATTGGATTCGGGGGATTTCGCGATCGTTCCGGGTGATCCGTCCAAGAGCAAGCTTCTGCATTTGGTGTCGACGGATGATGCGGATGATCGTATGCCACCCGCGAAGACCGGGAAGCGGTTGAGCAAGGTCCAGGTGGACACGTTGTCGCGGTGGATCCGTGAGGGTGCCGAGTGGGAGTCGCATTGGGCTTACATCGCGCCCGAGCGTCCACAGGTGCCTGCGGTTGAAAAAGCCGGCTGGGCACGGAACAACATCGATCACTTTGTGCTCGCGAGGCTGGAGAAGGAGAAGTTGCCACCTTCGCCCGAGGCGGATCGGCGCACGCTGGCGCGCCGGGCTTCGTTCGATTTGACGGGGTTGCCGCCGACGGCTGAGGAAGTCGACCGTTTCCTGGCGGACAAAAGGCCTGAGGCTTATGAGAAACTGTTGGACAAGCTGATGGCGTCCGAGGCGTACGGCGAACGGATGGCGATCCAGTGGCTCGACCTCGCGCGGTTTGCGGATTCGGACGGGTATCACGCCGACATCCAGCGGTCCATGTGGCAGTACAGGGATTATGTCATCGGTGCCTTCAACAAGAACCTTCCTTACGACCGTTTCATCGTGGAACAGCTCGCCGGGGACCTTCTGGAAAAACCGACCCTGGACCAACGCATCGCCACGGCATTCAATCGCAATGGCATGTCAAGCACCGAAGGCGGGGCGGATCCGGACGAGTACATGAACAAGTACGTCACGGACAGGGTGAACACGTTCGGGACGGTGTTTCTGGGGTCTACCATCCAGTGCGCAGAGTGCCACAACCACAAGTATGATCCTTTCACACAGCGCGAGTATTACCAGCTTTACGATTTCTTTAACCGGGTTCCGGAGAAGGGACTTGATGCCGATCCCGCCCCCCCGTTCGTGAAGGTGCCAGTGGGGCAACAAGCGGCGTTGTTCGAGAAGGCTCGCTCCGTGGCGGACGCTAAGGCGGCGGAGCACAAACCCAAGGTCGAGATGGCTCAACCCGAATGGGACCGCGCGCAGGAGGTTTGGGAGAGAAAACTTCAGGACGCGGCGGCGGCGACCGAAGGGTTCAAGCTTGGCGAGTGGAGCAGCGTGGGGCCGTTCGAAGCGAGCTCAGGGACGGAGGCGTTCAAAACAGAATTTGGTCCCGAGAAGGATGCAGAGGCCTCCAAGACTTACATGGACGGCAAGCTGGAGTGGAAGAAGCGGCCGGGTTGGAAGGATGGAAAGGCCCAGGAATTAAAGGGGATGAAAGCGGCGACCTATCTTTTCAGGCGGATCACGGCCGAGACCAAGAAGTCCGTCACCCTTTACCTGGGCAGCGACGATGCCCTGCGGGTTTGGCTCAATGGAAAGGATGTTTTTTCGAAAGACATCAACCGAGGAGTCGCGGCAAATCAGGAGTCGGTCCAGGTGGAATTGTCACCCGGAGAAAACCGTTTGTTGCTGAAAGTGGTCAATTACGACGGTGCGTACGCCTACTATTTTTCGACCGACAAGGAAGTCGGGGACGAGAAGATGGTCAAGCTACGGGAGTTGGCGAAAGTGGATCGAGGGCAGCGCAAGCCGGAGCAAGTGGCGGAGATTCGGCAAGCCTTTCGGGAGCGAGAAGTTCCAGAGGTTAAAAAGCTCGCGGAAGAGCTGGCTGACCTGAGAAAGCGGCAAGCGGACATCGACAAGTCGATCGCGACCATCCGGGTGATGGAAGACATGACAAAGCCCCGGGAGAGCTACATCCGGGTCCGCGGTGACTACAGGAGCAAAGGGGAGGTGGTTTCCGCGGGGGTTCCGACGAGCGCGTTGCCTCCGTTGGAAACTCTGGGTCGCACGAACCGCTTGGATTTGGCCGAATGGCTGGTTCATCGCAAAC
>CANLCA010000172.1 GCA_947487925.1 Verrucomicrobiales bacterium
AACCAGCTTGGTGTTGGCCGCTTCCACGGTGGTGGGATACTGATCATAAGTCCCATCAAACGAGTTTCGTTTGAATAAGGAGAATTTCAAAAAATCACACTCCGTCAGCAAAACCTTCGAAGCGTTGCCGAGCGTTCGCGTAAGAGTTTTTTCGGTGGGATCATAGGTGTAGCTGAGGGTGACCCCGGGAGAGTAAAGGAATTCCAACTTGGTGGTGCTGGCGCTGGTCAACCGTTCACTCTGGCGGATGTCCTTGGTCATAATGTCCAAGGCGGTCCGGCTCTTGTTGTCGAGGTCCGTGTAGTTGGCGATCGAGGCAAACGTTCGGGCGCTGTAGAAACTCATGCTGCCCAGCACCAGGAGAATCAGGGAGGCCAAGCCCGAGGCTATGGAGAACTCGATCAAGGTCACCCCGCGGGATGCCTTCCAGCGGTTGGCCGGATTGTTCGATGTGGTTTTGAGGTTCATTAGTAGATGTAGTTTTGAATTCCCATCCGGGACACGAACGTGCTCACAGTGCGTGTGCGAACCACTTTCCCCGATGTCCAAATCACGGCGACCTCCACCATCTTCATTTCATCCTTATAGGTGGCCTCGAACGGAACCGGTTTGATCACCAGGGTTCCTGTGTAATCGAAATTTCCGTCAGTTGGAGCATTGCCGCCTTCGGTCAACGTGTAGAAGGGCGCGGTGAAGGACGTGGGAATGAAGCCAGACTTGGTGACCTGGTCCCAGTTATAGAGCCGGATTGTCTCCATCTTTTCCTGGAGAATTTGGGCGGCCCTCAGGTTCTCTCGGGCTAGTTGGACGAACCCCACGCACATCGAGAGCCCCGAATAGAGGGACACGACCACCACGGAAATGATCCCCACGCACACGAGGACCTCAATGATGGAGAAGCCCCGCCAGCGAGTTCTTTTGAGAGGCAATTGGGTGTTCATGGTAGTGCGGAAATAATTGATTTTGCAGCGGCTTCTTCACCTGCCGCAAACGGCCTTCACATCGATCGCGAGACTGTCGTGACGGACTCGCAAAGGACTGAAAGATCAAAACCGTCTGGAAGCATCATAGCAAAAATCTAACCAAAGACACAAAAAATTATAGCATTGTGAAAATAGACCTATAGGATTTAAAGTGATAGAGCCGTATAGCTCTATTGATATGCTCTTTTGATGGTGAGTCAATAGATTGTTTAAGATCTAATACGATAGTTTTGTTGCGGAGTCGCGTTGTTGTCGCGCGATTGGCGAACTGAATTTGCAAGCGGCCTTTGAGCGATGTAATGATGTGCAACAGATTGGATGATAGAGAGTTGAGTAGAAATGAGTGCTTTTATTGTGGGGTGCGGTGAGCGACTTGGAGAGTCTTTTTCGCCGGGCCCTTTCGAAGATTAGTCTTTGCCAACGGTCGTTTTAAGATTGAACGACTTGAGCCGGCGGGTCGCTTTTGGGATATTGTCGAAACTGCGGATACCTTGGAAACTTGAGAAATGAGAAATGGGGAATCAGAGGTGACAGGCGGCGGAGGTGATAGGAATAGGACGAACGGTCTATTGACAGCGCTTGATGCTGGTACACCATAACTCATGCGCTTTGTTGTGAAAAAGCGGTTCGCCGGCTTTGTACCGGGCCGAATTGCTTGGGCTCTTCGTGGCGCAAGCGCTGGCACCTTTGATTGGTCGCCGCCCTTCGCCTTGGATGGCGGCGCATGCTCAAGGAGGGCGCGACCGCTTCTCGGATGGTCGCAAGGTGTTGCGGGTGGGTGCTTGATTGAAGTCATCATGTCCGTGGCGATTTCGGCGATCACGATCGGGGGCATCATGCAGGGATACATTATGTCTTCGCAACGTGTGGAATGGCTGGCGTGTTCCCAAGCGGCGAATTCGCAGGCCTCGCAGAAGATTGAACAAGTTCGGGCCGCCAGGTGGGACACGTTGGGCTACCCGCCCGTGGACGAGGTGGTGAGCAGCAATTTCCCGACGGTTGTGGCGGCTTTGGATATGCCCACCACGGGCAGCAACCAGCTTTATGGCACCAACACCATCACGATCACCACGATCTCAGTCAATCCCCCCATCAAGCTGGTGAATGTGGAATGCACATGGCGTGCCTTCAACCGTGGCACTGTCACCAATTCCATCTCGGTCTACCGCAGCCCTGATCAGTGATTAGGGGGCAGGGGTTAGTAACCAGTAATCAGTAACCACTGATTACTGGTTACTGATTACTGGTTACTGATTACTGATTACTGATTACTGATTACTGATTACTGATTACTGATTACTGGTTACTGGTTACTGGTTACTGGTCAGGACCCAACGTGGGTGGAAAAATTGCCGTTTCAAGGTTTAATGCTCAAATCCTAGGATGCAGATTGTTCGCCAAACCGCTTGTGGAACCAAATCCTATCCGATTGCTGCTGGTGGACGATCACCCGATCGTGCGCCTGGGACTTAAGACACTGCTGGAGCGCTCCCCCAGGATCCAAGTCGTTGGGGAAGCATCAACCGCTGCGGAGGCTCTGACGCAAGCGAGGATTCTTGAACCTACCGTTGTCATTCTCGACGTTCGTTTGCCGGACGGTATGGGTTTTGATGTGTGTCGTGAGCTCCAAAGTTTTCCGGGTGACATCCGGGTCCTGATATTCACCGCCTACGCTGATGACGAGAGGGTGTTGCAATCGATCTCAGCCGGAGCGGACGGCTATCTGCTCAAGGAAATCGACTTGGACCGACTGATTCTCTCCGTGGAACAGATTGCCGATGGGCAGTCGATTCTGGATCCGGCGGTCGCGAGGGTCGTGATGGGCCGAGTGAAGGCAGTCGGCACCGGGGAGTTGAGGAACAAATTGGAACTGCTCTCGAACCAGGAGCGTCGAGTTCTTGCCTTGGTCGCGCAGGGGAAGACCAACAAGGAAATCGGTTTGGATCTGGAATTGAGCGATAAGACGGTCAAGAACTACCTCAGCAATCTGATGGACAAACTCAAGTTGAACCGCAGATCGCAGGCGGCGGCATTTTTTGTGGAGCACACCAATCGGTCGACCGGGTAGGGATCTGGGGAAGGTTCACCACGGAAAGGGGGCCGAAAGGGGACCGAATGGGGAGGGTGACCTGGGCAGGGAGGCATGACGAAGAACGAGGCAACTCCTTCCTGGATCTGGTGAGTGATTCCTCATTCATCCCAACTGAAGACTCACGACCCAGGCGGGTCCTGCTTGTGCCGATTCGGGTGGTTGGCTCACAGCTCGAAATGGGCGACTTTCCGCATTCCCAAACGATAAGGGATCCAACCCAGGCAGATCGATAATGCGATCTGTGCGGCCCAAGCGGTGGCGGTCCACCACGGATGATCTGCCATGCCGCGCAACCAGGGCGATCCGGTGGCGAGCAGAACGACCGAAGCCACGATGTAGAGAAAACTCAGGATCAGACAGAACGTGCCTCCGAAGCCGCTCACGATCTTGCTCGGGTTGTCCTCCTTGAAATTGGGGTAAAGAGTGCCTAGCCCGAGGGCCATGGCGTTTAGGGTCAGAGTCATGACGGAGACGGCCGCCAGAAAGAAAGCCGTTTTATCGGGGGACATTTTGAGCATGCTGCAAGACACTGCCATGAGGGTTATGGTGATGCCGAGGGAGGCGAATGTGGCGAGGCGATATTTGATCTGCACAACCCGGGGCAGGCCAATTGGGGCAAGACCGATGATCCAGACCCGCTTTCCTTCGAGGGAGAATTGCGGGAACACAAACCGGGTCGTGAGCGTGGCGAGGTTGAGCGAGCACGCGCCGAGGTTGAGGTAGGAGACGAGATGGACCCAGAAAGGGTTGGTGAGCTGCTGGGAGAAGTGGCGGAGGTTGATCACGTAAACACCCAGCAACCCGAACAGCACGAGCGTCTGCCCCCATTGGGCGGTGTCACGCCAGAACATACGGATGTCTTTGGCCACCAAAGCTCGGACATCCCCGCTCATCCAAGGGAACAAGACCAAGAGGGATTCGATGCCGCGTGCGCCGAAGTCGAACTTCGCACGTCTTTCCCGCCATCGGCGGAGCCCGTCCCAACGCGCCAGGGCGCTGCCCCGGCTTTGGACCTCGGAGGTGGCTGCATAAAAAAGCTGTCCAGTTCCGGTGAAAGTCCAGAACCCAAAAAACAGGACGTTGCTCAGCAAAATCAGCAAGAAGAATGCGGCCGTTGACCGGGCTCCCTCCGCCCATTGGAGAACGCCCGAGGAGAGCCAGTAGCTTGGGAGCCATGGGAATTGGGCGAATTGAGTCTTCTCCAGCAAACGATCCAGGACGGCGAGCACACGGGTCTCGAGCATGTCATCGCTGAGGGGTTCCGGTTTTAACCAAAAAATGGCCCCGATGATGAGGGCCGCGCTGGAGGCGACAATCAGGAGCTGGAACCGACGGCGGTCCAGGAAACGGGCGAGATGAATCGCGCACCACGCCGCCCCGAAAGCGGGCAGAAAGATGAAGAGAGTGAGGAGAACCACCGTGATGAAGTAGAAGTCCCAGTCCACTTTATGCGCCAGGCCGTAGGCCGCCAGAAGCGGAGCGATCAGGTAGAGGAAAGCCCAGGATGCGAGCAGGGTCGATTCGAGGCATTTGAATGTGAAGATCGTTTGGAAGGGGATCGGCATCGTCATGAGGAATTGCGTTTCCCGATGACGAAAGAAATTGGTGTAGCTGATTACTAGGTTGCTGAAAAAGAGCATGAAAAAGAGGAAAGCGAACAGGAGAAACATGAGGCGCTCGGTGAGGACGCTTCCCAATCCGGGAAAGGAACCAATGAAACGGAGCCCGGTTCGGAACAAGGCGAAAGACAGGGCTGCGTAGCCGATCATGAAGAAACCGATGAGACCCGTGAGCAGCCGGGATTGGTCTCGGATCGCCAGCACGGCACGCCAGATTTGGCGTCGATGAACTCCGAGCAGGATTCGGAATGCACTGGGTGCCGAGGTCATTCCCGGGTTTCTGGAGATCGGTTGCCCGAGGGATCAGCGGCCTCGGAAGTCAGGCTGAGAAATGTCTCTTCCAGGGCTCCTCCGCTGCCGTCGCGATCGCGAAGTTGGTCCCGCGTGCCCACGGCGATGAGGCGCCCTTGGTGAATGATGCCGATCCGGTCTGCCATCTCCTCCGCCACACTCAATTGGTGCGTGGACAAAAACACCGTCATCCCGTTCCGGGACCGTTCCTTGAGGATGTCCTTGACCACCCGGGTGTGTTGCGGATCCAGGCCGACCATCGGTTCATCGATGACAAAAACTTCGGGGTCGTGCAGCAGCGCGGAAGCGATGGCCACCCGTTGCCGTGTTCCATGGGACAATCCTTCGATGGGCTTTGTCAGATAGGGAGCGAGGTGGAAGCGTTCGATGAGCTCTTTGGCGCGATTTTCCATGTCGGCGTTGCTCATCTGAAACAGTTGGCCGGTAAACCGCATGAACTCCCAGGGGGTCAGCTTGTCGTATAAGAAGGGAAAATCAGGCACATAAGCCAGCCTCTTGCGGGCTTCCAAAGGATCCTTTTGAACATCGTAACCCGCAACCCGAGCGCACCCCGCGGTGGGTTTGATGAGGCCCGCAATGATTCGGATGGTGGTCGTCTTGCCAGCCGCATTGGGGCCCAGAACGCCGAAGAACTCTCCTTTGTGTACGGTCAGATCAATGCCATCCACAGCGGTCAAGTCGCCGAAACGTTTTACAAGCCCGATCAGTTCAATCATGAGCGGATGAAACCACGCGCCACTCTAATCCTCGAGCCGTCCAACTTGAAATGAGTTTCTTTCGTCAGTCTCAGATAGCGGTGCACCCATCTGCCTTCCCCCCAGACCACGAGGTTTAAGGGGCAACCACCGAACGCGGTGTCTCCGAGCGTTGTGATGCCGCATTCCGGGCTTCAGCTCGCTTCGATCCCATTTCCTCCGAAGCGAAGCGAAGTTCTCGATTTTTTCTGGAAGCACTCTAGAGTGGCGTCCTCATGACAGAGAGCGCAAACGTGGCGGGCGATCGTCGGTTGAACGTGGGGTGCGGAACGGACATCCGACCCGGCTGGACGAACCTCGACATCGTGGATTATGGAGGCAACGAAATCACAGACCTCAACCGCTATCCGTGGCCGTTCCCAGAGAGCCATTTCGATTTCATCCTCTGCTCGCACATCATGGAGCACTTGAACAACTTCAACGCGGCCGTGACGGAGCTGCATCGGATTGCAAAACCGGGAGCGATTTTGGATGTGCGAGTGCCTTTTTTCCTGAGCACCAAGTTTTACAGCGAACCGGATCATCGAATCCCCTTCGGGATCCGGTCTTTTGACAACTATGAGCAGCTGGGCACTCGTCCCCTGCGTTTTTACGAGCGCTGGAAGCTTCGGCATCGAACGAATTATGGAAGCCCGGCCCGCTTTGTCTTTGTGGAGCGACGATTTAACTTCAGCAATTTCGCGGTCCTCCGCTGGCTCAACGTCTTCATCAACCTGGAGCCGGTGATTTTTGAGAGGTTTTTTGCGACCTTGCTGACCCCGGAGGAAGTCCTAT
>CANLCA010000173.1 GCA_947487925.1 Verrucomicrobiales bacterium
AGCAGAAGGGGATGGAAGTGCCCGACCTCGGCGACTATAAGGATCTCGACTGGCCTGAGGCACAGAAAGGGCACGCCGCGATGATCTCGCGACTGGATCGCGACGTGGGACGATTGCTGGCGTTGTTGAAGGAACTCGCCATTGACCGGAACACGCTAGTGATTTTCACGAGTGACAACGGGCCCCATCGAGAAGGCGGCAATGAGCCTGGGTTCAATCGGAGCAGTGGTCCGTTGCGCGGCATAAAGCGCGATCATTACGAGGGCGGGATCCGGGTGCCGACCATCGCACGTTGGCCTGCGCAGACGCCTGCGGGCAAGGTCAGCGGTGCCATCTGGCATTTTGCCGACGTCATGCCGACGTTCGCGGAACTGGCCGGTGCGCCGAAGCCCGCCGGGATGGATGGCGTGAGCATTGTGCCGACGTTGAAGGGCAAGGCTCAACCGGCGTTGCGGGATCGCTTTCTCTACTGGGAATTCCACGAGAACGGTTTCAAGCAGGCCGCGCGTTGGGGCGACTGGAAGGCGGTGCGCAATCATCTGGATGACCCCATCGAGCTTTACGACTTGCGCAAGGACATCGGGGAGACCAATAACCTGGCGGCGCTGCAACCGAAGGTCCTGGCGCGCTTCGAGGATTACTTAACAACCGCCCGTGTCGATTCGGTCGACTGGCCCGTCAAGAAAGGCCCGCGCCGCCCGACCATAACTAAGCCATGAAAAGGATTCCCTACCACGAACTGGAAATGTTCAGCACAGAGATTGAGAGCACACAAAGAGAAGCAACTCTGTGTCCGCCAACACGACGTGCCAAACCACCTCTCCGGGCTGAGAAGTTCAACCTGAAGCGTTTCGTGGTGCGTGGTTGCTCCGTAGCTCTCCTCTGCTTTGCTTCCCTGACGGCGCTTGGCCAAGAATCGGCACAGCCTTTCGGCGCAGAGTTCCCGAAGCTCGATTCGCTGGCCGTCGGTGAATGGTGGAAGGCCCCCCCACCCAAACAGAATCCGCCACCGCCCATGGATGTACCGCGCCATCAAGTCGTGGCCTTTGCGCTTTACACACATGCACGCCAAGTGCTGAAGCTCACGGCGCAACTCTATCCGCTCAAGCCGGGTGAGCCAAAGGAGGCGCGTCTGGACTTTTTCCTTCGTGGCAAATGGGTCGAGGCCGCCCGCGCACCCGTGCTGTATCCGGGCTGGAGCGCGCATTTCCGCATCGAGTCGTGGGACGCCACCAAGGACGTGCGTTATCGCGTCCGGCACGGCGAGACGGCGACGTTTGAGGGCAACATCCGCCGCGATCCGAAGGACAAGAACGAGATCGTGGTGGCCGTCATGTCCTGCAATTCGAGCCGAACCACAGGGCTGCGTCTCGAGATGATTGAAAACCTCAAGGCGCAGAATCCCGACCTGCTATTTTTCGCCGGTGACCAGACCTATCGCCATACCGAACATACGGCGGGTTGGATCGAATTCGGTCTTCAGTTCCGCGACGTGATCCGAGACCGGCCCACGATTTCCATTCCCGACGATCATGACGTGGGCCACCCCAATCTCTGGGGTGAGAACGGCAAGCTCTCGACCCGGAAGGATAATGCGGACGGTGGATACTTCTACCCCGTGGACTACGTGAACATGGTGCAACGCCAGCAGACCTGGAATCTGCCAGACCCCGTGGACCCAGCTCTGGTGGAGCGTGGCATCACGGTTTACTTCACGCGTCTGCATGTGGGAGGCCTGGACTTCGCAATACTCGAAGACCGCAAGTTCAAGACCGGGCCCGAAGGGAAGGTTCCTCAGATGGGTCCGCGTCCTGATCACATCACCAACATGCTTTACGATCCGAAGAGCATCGACGTGCCGGGATTGCAGTTGCTTGGCGCGCGGCAGGAGAAGTTTCTGCGCGACTGGAGTCAGGATTGGACGGGCGCGGAATTGAAGGCGGTGTTGTCGCAGACGGCTTTCTGCGGCGCGGTGCACATGCATGGCGGACGCAACGCGCGCCTGCTCGCGGACCTCGATTGCAACGGCTGGCCACAGACGCCGCGCCTCCGTGCGCTGGAGGACATCCGGCGCGCCCGCGCCGTCCACCTCTGTGGCGACCAACATCTCGCCGTGATCGTGAAGCATGGTCTCGGCGCGTTTGGCGACGGGCCATACTCCTTCACCAGTCCCGCGCTGGTGAACACCATCTACGGACGCTGGTGGCATCCGCTCGATGAGCGGCCTGGGCCGAATCCAGTGAAAGGCAGTCCGCTGCCGTGGACAGGCGATTTTCTCGACGGCATGGGCAACAAGATTTCGATGCTCGCCTACGCCAATCCGCCGGACGTCCAAGACGAACGAAAGCGCGGCGACGGCTATGGCCTGGCGCGGTTCAACAAAAAGAAGCGTACGGTGACCTTCGAATGCTGGCCGCGCTTTGCCAGTGTGCGCGACGGGAACAAGGCGCAGTTCCCCGGCTGGCCCGTGACCGTGAACATGGACGACAACGACGGACGAACACCGACAGGATGGCTCCCGGAGTTGATCGTTTCCGGAGCGAAGAATCCCGTCGTGCAAGTGATCGAGGAATCGACCGGCGAAGTGCTCTACACCGTGCGCGCGGTCGGCACCCAGTTACGCCCGCCCGTTTACAGCGCCGGCCCGTTCACACTGAAAATCGGTCGTGACACGCCGGACGGTCCGACGCATCGCACGCTCATGCCAGGAGGACAAAAAGATTCACGCATGCTGCGAGTGAGAATTCCTTGAGGAGCCATTCACCATGAAAACAAGAGTGACACTGCAAGCGAACGAAATTGAATCCATCCCGGGTTGCGACGACGGATCCAGAGAATCCCGCGATGGTAGGGCGCACTGCCTCAGACCATTTGAGTGATATTCCGAAGCAATTGGGCTCACGTGGCATCCTTGGAAGCGGGCAGACGTTGCCACTCAGGCTCGCTTCGACAGGGCGCGCGTCGTTTCTACGGATGATCCGCATGCGGACGATGATTGCCAGTTGTCTTGGGATATCATCAGCGTTGCTCCAGAGCTGTTGCCTGAATGAGGGCGACTGTTCACGATGTTTAAATGCGGTTTTAAGGTTGAATCGTCTACGACTAGGAGAACAAGCGGCCGTTCTCTAATTTGTCCAGGGAGGAATGGTGCCAAACGATGCGTTACCCGAGCAACGCAGGCAACTCCTGGGAAACGCTCTCTCTCCTCACATTTAACTCGACGTTGAGGGATGTTCGATTTTTGCTAGGGACATGACAAGGCTTTGCTTGCGTCCATCCTGGCTGGGATCCACGTTCTTAAATCTATCGCTTTGGGTGTTCACAATCACGATGGTATTTTCCGCGGAACCGACTCCAAGGAGTGCCGCATCCGAAGTTCAAATCGAAAGAATTTTTGGACCTGAGATCAAAACCGGATCCTACAAGCACCCCGCTTGTTTTGATCAACTGACCAACGGCGACCTCTACATGGTCTATTACGGCGGCGAAGGCGAATACGCCACGAACACCGCCGTGTTCGGATCCCGGTTGCGGCGAGGTTCGAAGCAATGGAGTCCCCCGGTCCCACTCGCCCATCATCCTCTTTATTCGGTGGGTAATGGCGTGGTGTGGCAGGCCCCCAACGGATGGGTCTGGCTTTTTTATGTCACACGGCACGGCCAGACGTGGTCCACGTCCCGGATCATGGGAAAGATTTCCAAGGATCAGGCCAAAACCTGGTCCGATGCCTTCATGGTCACTCACGAAGAAGGGACCATGGTCCGCGGGCATCCCATCGTGTTACATACTGGCGAGTATTTGCTCCCGATTTATCACGAGACAGGACACGACACGGAATTTACGGGGCCTGACACCACCTCCTTGTTCCTACGATTCGATCCCAAGACGAAAGGATGGACCGAATCAAAACGCATCCGCTCTTCCCGCGGCAATGAGCAACCGGCTGTGGTCGAAGTAGCTCCTGATTTTCTCGTGGCCTACTGCCGCAGATCGGGCAACTACGAACCAACCAAGGAGGGGTATTTGATCCGTTCCGAATCTAGGGACGGTGGTCGCACATGGTCGGAGGGGGTGAACTGCGAATTTCCCAATCCGAATTCGGCGGTGGAATTCATCAAACTGCGCAACGGGCATCTGGCCTTGATCTACAACGACAGCATGAACGATCGCACCCCCCTCTCCGTGGCGATTTCCACGGACCAGGGCAAGAGCTTCCCGTACCGACGCAACATCATGGATGGCGCTGGCGATTTTGCCTATCCGACCGCCATCCAAACCCTCGATGACAGGATTCAAGTCCTGTTCACTTCGGACGAGCGAACGGTCATCAAGCGAGCAATTTTCAAAGAATCCTGGGTTACTGGGAGTGGGAGTAAGACGCCCCACTGAACCTCAATCTCGGCCTAGAACATCACAGTCGAACCATTGCTCATGAACGTTAAGACCTCCGCTACCCAGGGCAAATCTCGGCAAGATCGCGCCAATAAAGTCCTTCAAAGTTGCTCACCAGATCGATAGGGGAGATGTTTCGTTCCTCGTCAAGACTCTGGCATCTAGGCCGCGGCATTTTTCTCCCTGCCCAACTGCTGTTTGAAGGATTAAAGCCCAACAATCTGACCATTCTCAGCCACATCGATGCGCTCCGCGGCGGGGACTCTAGGCAGGGCTGGCATGCGCATCATGCTGCCGGTCAGCGCGACGAGGAATCCGGCACCGTTGGCGATCTCGAAATCGCGCACGGTGATATGAAAACTCCTAGGCCGACCGCGCTTTTGGACGTCGTCTGAGAGCGAGTTTTGGGTCTTCGCCATGCACAACGGGAGCCGCGTAAAACCGGCCTCGTCTAGGAGAGCCAGCTTTTCTTGGGCACCGCTGGTCAGGGTCACACCCTCGGCCCCGTAAATTTTGGTGGCGATGGCATGCAGTTTTTGGAACACAGGCTCATCAGCTTCGTAAAGGAAAGGCAGCGGAGGCGAATCCAAGACGGCCGTTTGAACGACCAGTTCCGCGAGTGCCACGGCTCCGACCCCGCCTTCGCCGAAGACGTTCGCCGTGGCACACTTCACCCCCCGGGCGGCGCAGAAGCGATGAACGGCCTCCAACTCCTGCTGGCTGTCGGTGGCAAATTGGTTGAGGGCCACGATCACGGGACGTTTGAAGTGAGCCGCAGCATCCAAGTGGGCAGCAAGATTAGACAAGCCGTTCTCGAGAGATGCGACGTCTGTTTTCGAGAGCGCGTCCAACGCCACACCGCCGTGCATCTTCAAAGCGCGGACAGTCGCCACGATGACAATAGCAGCCGGTGCGAGACCGGACTGGCGGCATTTGATGTGGATGAACTTCTCGCCACCAAGGTCGAAGGCGAACCCGGCTTCAGTCACAACGAAATCGGCATGAGCCAGCGCCATGCGCGTGGCAAGAACACTGTTGCAACCGTGCGCGATATTTGCGAACGGCCCTCCGTGCACAAAGGCAGGCACTCCTTCGAATGATTGGACAAGGTTCGGGAGAAGAGCGTCCTTGAGCAGTGCCACAAGCGCGCCAGTGACGCGGAACTCATCGGCCAAGACCGCCGCTCCCTGGGAATCAAAGCCAATCACCATTCGCTTCAGCCTGGCGCGCAGGTCCGAGAGCGATTCGGAAAGGCACAGCACCGCCATGACTTCTGAAGCCGCGGTGATGTCGAACCCGGTAGCGCGCTCCAATCCCCCTTCCCCGCGGCCGATAGCAATCGCGCGCAAGGCGCGGTCATTCACATCAAGAACCCGTTTCCACAGCACACGGCCAGGGTCGAGCCGTGTAGTCCTTTGGTGCAGGGCATTATCCACCACGCTGGCCAGCAGGTTGTGCGCGGACGTGATTGCGTGGAAATCTCCGGTGAAATGGAGGTTGATTGATTCACTGGGCGTAAGCCGACTGCGCCCTCCGCCGGTGGCTCCGCCCTTGCGACCGAACACAGGCCCCATGGAAGGCTGTCGAAGGGCCAGCGCCACGCTTTGCCCGATCCGCCGTAACCCCTGCGCCAAGCCTATGCACACGGTGGTTTTCCCTTCTCCGGCGGGTGTCGGGGTGATGGCGGAGACCAAGACCAGCCTGCCGCGAGCCGGCTTATCGCTCAAGGCGTCCAAACTCACTTTAACCTTGTCAGTGCCGAAGGAAACCAGATGTTGAGATCCAATGCCAAGGGCTGAGGCAATGTTTGCAATCGGTTCAAGAGACGACATGAGACTGGAGCATTACGACTCGTCAGCAGGATTGCAACCACGCCGTAAGCGGCTTCTGACAAGACCGATGCAACGGCAAATGGCCGTCTCCTCGAGGGGCGAGCTGTTCGAGCCCTGGTAAAACGTTCGCGGCCGAGTTTGCGAGGTAGATTTCGAGAGCTCGTGTCACTCTCCATTTGGA
>CANLCA010000174.1 GCA_947487925.1 Verrucomicrobiales bacterium
GCATGACGGCAGGCCAATCGGCGCTGCTGTGCGTGGGGTCAGCGTATCCCTTCAAACGGTATGGTCGGAATGGGGTGGAATTGAGCGAAATGCTCCCCCATACAGGTGGCATTGTGGATGAGATCGCGCTGATTAGGTCCATGTTCACGGAGCCGATCAACCATGATCCTGCGGTCACCTTCTTCGGGACCGGGCATCAGCAGCCAGGCCGGCCGACGATGGGCGCATGGCTCAGCTACGGACTCGGAAGTGAGAACGAGAACCTGCCCGCCTTTGTGGTGCTGACAAGCGGCAGCGGCGGCCAGGCATTGCAGGCGCGTTACTGGGGCAACGGCTTCCTGCCGGGCAATCATCAGGGCGTCCAATTGCGCAGCCAGGGCGACCCCGTTCTTTATGTTTCCAACCCGCCCGGCCTGAGCATGACCGCCCGCCGCCAGCTCATCGATGCCATGCAGGAATTCAATCGAAAACAGCTCGGCGCCCTGGCCGATCCGGCGATCGCGACGCATATCGAGAACTACGAGCTCGCCTTCCGAATGCAGGCGAGCGTCCCCGAGCTGATGAGCCTCTCCAAGGAACCCAAGGAGATGCTCGAGCTTTACGGTGCAGAACCAGGCAAGGCCTCCTACGCCAACAACTGCCTCCTGGCCCGAAGACTGACGGAAAGCGGTGTCCGCTTCGTGCAGCTCTGCCACCGCGACTGGGATCATCATGGGGGTCTGCCCGAGGGCATCAAAACGCAGACCAAGAACACCGACCGGGCGAGCGCCGCCCTGGTGAAAGATCTGAAGGATCGAGGGTTGCTCGACGAAACCTTAGTGATCTGGGGCGGTGAATTTGGGCGAACTGCTTACTCGCAGGGACAAATCCAGAAAGACAACTTCGGGCGGGACCATCACCCGCGCTGCTTCTCGATCTGGATGGCTGGCGGCGGCGTGAAGCCTGGCTTCGTGCTGGGGGAGACTGACGAGTTCGGTTACAACATCACGACCGACCCGGTGAACGTCCACGACCTTCACGCAACCATCCTTCACCTGATCGGCATCGATCACAAGCAAATGACATATCGGTTCGAAGGCCGCGACTATCGCCTCACAGACATCCATGGCGAGGTGATCCCTGCCCTGCTGGCTAGTCACTCCGCCTAACTCCAGGTTTTGAATACTGAATGCTGAACAGGCGATAGTTGGAAACAGGTGTTCGCTGTTTTCGGTGGCACCTGGTGGTGGTTTACAGGGAAAGTCGACAAGGCAGCATTTGGGGGTAGGGACGTCTCGCTGCGAGGTCCGCACCGCGTTCAGCGGTGCAATGGAAGCAACGAAGAACCTGGAACGAATTCCGGTCCTGCGGCTCAGGGGGTCGGGACCCTGACGCGGAAGAACCGGGCTTGGGCGGCGTTGAAGGGAAGTTCATCACCGGAATTTGCAGTAGATTCAGCCCAATTCAAGAGGTTGTCAGAGAACTCAAGCCTGCCGCCCGCCGGCCAGTTCAATCGCAACCCGGCGGCGGTGCGAACAATGGTTATTTGGGGCCTGGCTTGCATCTCTCCCCCATTTCCAAACGAGACGTAGAGGCCGAAATTCGAGCCGTCAAAACTCAGGTTCACGAGAAGGTCTTCTCCATCAACATCCTCGAGGTAGGCGTAACGAATCGGCCGGCCGTTGAAGGTGTTTAGGCTCGTCAGTTCAGCAGTGATGATTCCTTCGCGCCAACGGTAGATGCCGCTCTTGGAGCCCGGACCGTTGGCTGTGAAAAGGATGCTCCCATCACTCGCATAACCAAACCAATGCGCGGGGGAGCCCAGACCCACCGAGGAACCCGACACAGGCGCGCCGGTCATGGCGATCACTCGCAAACCTGCGGTCGAATATTCGAGCAAGTAGCCCACTCCGAACGAGCCTGCGTGGCCCAAGAAAAGAATCCGCCCCTGTTGGACCTGGGGTGGACTTGAAAAACCGCCAAAGAATCCTCCGCCCGGGATGGGATCGCCAGAGAACGCAATTTTTTGAAGCGAGCCGGCGTTGACCGAAGCAAAGATGCCTGAGTTCGTCGTGCCGTCCACTAGCCAAGCCGCCAGCGTCGAGCCGTCAAAGCCGACCTGCGCGCTGTTCCCCAACCACCGGCCGTCGCCGCCGGGGAGCCCTCCGGCAGAATCAGCCCATTTCGAAACAGCCAGGCCATCCCAAACATACAGACCACGAAAACCCCCAGGCCCATTGGTTGTCGATATAGGGTCGAATCCAAGAAAACCGGTCGCCGAGCCTGCCCGAGTGGGGTAACCTATGCGGTCGAACTCCTTGCCAGGCGATCCGGGCATGGGGGCTCCTTTACCCAGGACAAGGTTGGGCACGCCGTTTGACCAAACGAACAGCGAGGATTTGTTTTCATTTGTTCTGCTTGCGAGAAAATTGATGTTGCCCTGATCCTCGTGCGATAGGGCGTCAAGGAAAGTGGGTGTACCGGAAAATCCAGGCGGCACCATGCTCAGGTCAAACACCCTTTGGATTGCTCCAGCTTCCCAACGATAGAGGCCCCCGACGTCCGGGAAGTTCGTCGTGCCCTGGAACGTGACCACCTTGCTGCGCAGCTTGCCATCACCGACTACCCGGAAGAACTGTCCCGCACGCTGCGGGATAGCCACGGAACGGTCGGCCACAAGAGTCAAAAGGCGCGATGTCGGCTGGGGGGAAACGACGGCCACGGAGGCCGCCCGGCTCAGGGTCGTGCCGGCATCATTGCGAGCACGGAGGGTATAGGAGCCAACCGTGGCGGCTGAGGCCGTGAAACTGTAGCTTTGAAACGTCGCGCCTGGAATTTCCACCCCCTCCTTAAGCCATTGGTAGCTGATAAGAGGTTGAAATGGTTCCGCATTCGCGTTTAAGTTCACTTGAGTTCCCGCCACAACCTCCTGGCTGACTGGCTGATTGGTGAACTCTGGCGTCGTCGCCACATTCAACGTCACAATCGCGGAATAGGTCCCTTTGAAGTTGGTGGCGGTCAATACGTACTGGCCGCCATCAGTCCGCAGGGGGTTGGCCAGTGTGTAGGTCAGATTGGTGGCACCCGGGATCGCCGTGTCGACATTCTGGTTGTTCGCGAACACTCGGCGATGCCATTGGAAGCTCAGCAACGTTCCCTGCTGAAGGGTGAACGCAAGGGTGATGCTTTGCCCACCCACGGCGTTTGTGGTGTAGTTGAACGGACTGAGCACTGGTGCCGTCTGCTTCGGGTAGACAGTCACCCGCTCCACCGTGCTTGTGGCGCTCCCGGTCGAGTTTGTGACGACCACGTAATAATCCCCACTGGCAGTGATCGGGATGTTGTTGCTGAAATAAGTCGAGCCGTTCAGCCCCGCCGCGATGATGGCTCCATTCTGCCACCAGGTGTAGTGGAGCGGTTGCTCTCCAGCGGCGGCCACGCGAAGGTTAAACGATGTGCCCTCCTCCACCGTGACCCCTTCGGGCAGCGGCGACTGAATCCACGCTGGAACGGGCCCGGAAAACACTTGCACTAAACTGTTAGAGCTCACTGTCAGGCCAGCGGGGTTGGAAATGGTGACATAGTAGCTACCCGCATCGGCCAGTGCCGCGGTCTTCACCAAGTTCTGATTTGTCGAGTTAACAAGAACTTCCCCATCCTTGTGCCATTGAAAAGCGTAAGGGGTATTATCCCCTGAGAACGACTTGGGGCCAATGTTCAATCGCTGGCCGACTTGAACGCGGATGTCCGCATCCGCTTGGGTCGCGATTTTGGGTAAACCGATCACTTTCACCGACGTGGTGTTGGTGATCCGCCCGACCGCATTCGAGGCCACGATTGCCCACAAGCCGCCCAAATTCGCCGTCATGTTGAACTGCACATACACAGGGCTGCTCGGCCCCGTGATGGGGATCAATCCGCTAAAACCCGAGCGCAGCCAGATGTAACCGTTGGTGGCGACATTCGATGCGGCGGCCTCCAGGCGCAATGTCGCGCCCTGAACCACCACCATGTTGGTCGGGAGCTTCAAGGTGAATTCCGGCAACCCGGCCACGACGGACAATACCGCGGTGGAACTGGTCACCGTGCCGCCCGTATTGGAGATCGCCACCGAATAGATGCCCCCATCGCTCACCGAGGCGCTGGCTATCGAAAAACTACTCTGGTTGGCGCCAGGGAGATTCACGCCATCCTTGGACCACTGGTAGTTCAGCTGGGTGCCATCGGCGTTGACGGTGAAGGTGACCTGTGTTCCCGGGGCCACGATCCGGCCAAGAGGTTGTATCAAAATGCTTGGTGGCACCGGCAAACTCGCGGCCTCCACCAAGGACACTTCGTCCACAAACGCCCCGGTGGTCTTGCCTGTGTTGAAACTGGCGAACATCACGATTGTGCGTGTTGAGCTGGCACGAAAACGGAACTGCCCACTCTGCCATTGGAGATTCTCGAAAGTCACCACCCGGTCAAATTCAAAAGGGTCTGACGTGGCAACACCGATGACAACGACTCTCAGCGCCGGCTTCACGCCGTTGGAGGAAGCGTCGGGATGGCCTGAGTATTTGAAACTCACGGCGTATTCCACTCCCGACTTTGTTGTCACCGCCTGATTAATCGATCCAGCACCGCCCGCCGCGGTGTTTAGATGCACGTAGCGCGCGCCACTGGCTGCCGCCCCACGCCCGCCGTACTCAACGACGGACGCCGACCAGTTTGCGATGGTGTCCGCCGAGGGAACCTGGATCAGGCTTTGTGCTGGAGAGATCGTTGCCGTCTCGAAACTCCCGTTCAAGATGGCTTCGGCTCCAATAGCCTCGCGGTGCGCCCCGCTCGCGATCCACACCAGCGCGATCATGAAAACCCATCCCATTGAACCCGCACATCTGAGCGTTTTTAACTTCATAATTCTCTGAATCTACCCAACCCATGGACGCAAAGCGTTTGATCCTGAACGCCTTCCGAGCCAGCCCCCGATCTCCCCTCATGGCGACCGAGCGGGTTCTTGTGTCACAACGACTGCTCATCGTCAAATCCGGAGTTAAAACAATCCGGAGTTAAAACTGGGACAGGGCCGAATCTTTACGTTTGTTGAAAATGCCGTTAGAGTCTGTACGGGGTGAGGCCACTGCGGGCAGTCTTCCGAGGCAGACATGCGCTGGGAATGAATCTGCGGACAGGGCCGACCCACCATGCGGCCGTTGCACAACAATTTAGCAGGGCGCCTGCTGCGCTGGTTGGGGGATGCTCTTCATGACCATCCGAGCTGGTTTCTGTATCCTCAGGCGCTGCTGACGCTCGGTTGCATCGCCACAATCGTCAGCCACCTCCAGTTCAGCGCAAAACGCAGCGATCTGGTCTCCGCTGACGTGCAATACCAAAGAGACTTCCTCGCATTCAAGAAGGAATTCAAATCACAAGACAGCATCGTCGCCGTGGTGGAAAGCGGCAACCCCGATAAGAATCGGCAGTTCGTGGAGCGTTTGGTGGCGCGACTCCAAGTCGAAACCAGGCTTTTCAAGAACATCTACTACAAGGGAGATCTCAAGCTGATGGGGTCCAAGTCCCTCTTGTTCTTGCCGGAAGAAAGTTTGGAGGAACTGCGCGAATCTCTCCACAAAAACCTGTCCTTGATCCAAACCTTCTTCCAATGCAGCAACCTCAACGGCCTGTTCGAGGCCGTCAACCGCCAGTTCCGATCCTTTTCGGTCCCGGAAGCGGCTGATTCGTCCTCCGAGTCTTTCGCCCGCGCACTCCCCACATTGCGACGAGTCGTGGATCTGGCGGCCGAGACTCTTCTGCAATCCACCAACGTTCCCGCGCCAGGGATCACGGCGCTCTTTGTCGATCAACGAGGCGGGGATCGACATGGCCTGTATCTGACGTTCGCGGGGGGACAGATTTATGCGGTGGTCGTCCACGCCAGGAGCGCGGGCTGCGAAGTCGAAGCCATCACTAGGCTCCGGGAACTCGTGCGGATCACTCAGGACGAAGTTTCCGGAGTCAACGCCGGGATTACAGGCGAACCGGTTCTGGAACTCGACGAAATGCGCCAAGCGCGGCACGACACGGATGTGGCCGCTGTGGTCTCCCTGGTGCTATCAGGGCTCATTTTTGTTTATGGCTACCACGAAGTTCGCCGACCTCTGATGGCCACGCTCGCCTTACTCGTCGGCATTGTCTACACACTCGGTTTTGCGACCCTCGCCGTTGGGCAGTTGAACATTCTCAGCATCACGTTGGTGCCCATGCTCATCGGCATGGCCATCGACTTCGGTGTCCATTTGATCGCGCGTTACGAAGAGGAGCTCCGGCGAGGCAGCAATGAGCGCATGGCGATCAGAAAATCGGTGTCCTTTACCGGCATCGGGATTTTCAGCAGCGGGTTCACGACGGCGGGCGCTTTCTTTGCGA
>CANLCA010000175.1 GCA_947487925.1 Verrucomicrobiales bacterium
GAACATGCCGGCCTGGACACGCGATGGGCTGGTCCTGTTCTCACGGAGGCTCCCCGGATCGAAGGTCGCCTGGGAATTTCAGCCTCAGCGACCCGACACGGATCATTTCAACCGAGACTTCAAACCGGACATCGCCCAAGGTGGTACGGAAATCTGCCTCGTCGACACCCAGGGAAGGGGGGTGACTCGGCTGACTCAGAGCAAGCTGCCCGTGTGGGATTTCCGCGCCAGCGAATCTTCAGATGGGAAACGGATTCTCTTTTGCCGAGCCGCGACGGGGGGAGTGCCGGCAATTTGGGTGATGGACAGTGACGGTCGGCATCCGCGGATGCTGACTCGTGGCCTCGACAACAAGGGCGCCGACCATCCACGCTGGCTGCCGTAGTGCGGAGAAGCCGCGTCCTTAGTGGGATTGCTGATGGCCACAACAACCGGAATTCAACCGTATGGTGCGCGAAATGGGATGGCCCGAGCCAACCGGCTACTCAGTCGTGCTCTCTGCGCGACGGGGCTGCTTGCAGTGTTCGCTGCCACGCTGACGACTTCGGCTGCCTCCGCTCAAACCCGGGCGCCACTTTCGGAAATGATTGTGACGGATGAAGATCGACAGCATTGGTCCTATCTTCCAATGCAGAGTCCGCCACTGCCCGCCACCAAGAACACCGCGTCCTTGCGCACGCCAGTGGATCGCTTCATCCTCTCGGCGCTTGATGCGAAAAATTTGGCGCCATCACCCGAGGCGGACCCAAGGAAACTCTGCCGGCGAATCTACTACGATTTGATTGGGTTGCCGCCCGAACCGGACCAGGTTGAGATGTTCGTGAAGGGTTGTAAGCACGATGCAAAGCTGGCCGTGGAATCGTTGGTCGACCAGTTACTGGCCAGCCCACACCATGGGGAGCGCTGGGGACGGCATTGGCTGGACGTGGTGCGCTACGCCGACAGCGATGGACAGGAAAGCGACGCGGACAGGCCGACCGCCCATCACTACAGGGACTTTGTCATCCGCAGCCTGAATGACGACCTCCCGTTCGACACTTTTGTGCGCTGGCAGATCGCGGGCGACGAACTGGAGCCGGACGATCCTCAAGCCATTGCCGCCACGGGTTTCATCGTCGCCGGGACTCACGCGGCCCTGCCGGACAACCTGATGGAGGAGGAGAGAACCCGCACTCGCTTCAACGAACTGGATGATATGATCGCGACGACAGGCACCGCCATGCTGGGCCTGACCCTGGGCTGCGCGCGATGTCACGATCACAAGTATGATCCCGTTCCAAGACGGGACTACTACCGTTTGTTAGGGGCGTTCAACGGAGGCGACCGCGCTGAGGTGCCTCTGGGGCGGCTCGAAGAAGTTCGACGCCATCGAGAGTTGGAGGTGAAGTGGAAGAAGGAAAGTGAGACTGCCAAGAAGCGACTGAACGACTGCCTCAAGGAGGTGAAGAAGCCGTACGAGACGGCTGTGTGGCACGCCAAGATTGAGGCGCTGCAGATCAGCGATAATGAAAAGGCTCTTCTAAAAAACCATCCCGACAGCGAGGAAAGCAAACTTCTGGGGAGGAAGTTTTCCAAGGAACTGAAGGTGGAAGACAAAAACTTCAGACCTTACCTTTCGAACGAGGACCGGGCCCGGTGGGATTCCCTTGAACAGGCGTTCAAGGTTGTGGAAGCCCGCAAACCGACGCCACTGCCCACGGCGCTGGGCTTTTCGGACTTCGGCGCGAAGCCGCGCGAAACGTATCTTCTTGCGCGCGGTGATTTTCGGGCGAAGGGCGAGCTGGTCGAGCTGGGATTTCTGACCGCGCTGATGAGGGGCAAAACGCCGGAGGATTATTGGGCAATCGCGAGGGCGAACAGGCGCCGATCCGATTCCACCCAACAAAGGCGCGCTTTGGCGGAGTGGATGACAGACCTTCGGCATGGCTCGGGGGCACTCGTCGCGCGTGTGATCGTGAACCGTGTCTGGCAACATCATTTCGGTCAGGGACTGGTCCGTACCGTCAACGATTTTGGCGCGCGATCCGACCCCCCAACGCATCCCGAATTGCTGGAATGGTTGACGAGTGAATTTGTGAGGAGCGGCTGGAAGTTGAAGCCGCTGCACCGTCTGATCATGACCAGCTCAACCTATCTTCAGGACACTGGATTCGATGCTGCGAAAGCCAAGGTGGACCCAGACAACCGCCTCCTCTGGCGACGGCGTCCGCAACGGATCGAGTCGGAAATCCTGCGCGACGGCATGCTCGCTGTGAGTGGCACATTGAACCACAAAATGTTTGGGCCTGCATTCAAGGCGCCCGTGGCGCCTGAGGCCATCCAGGCGCGCAACATGAAGGATCCCTATCCGAGGGATCTGAAAGACACAATCGCCACCCGCCGCCGCAGCATTTATATGTTCCACAAACGGGTGGTGCAGCAGCCGCTGATGCAAGTGTTCGACGGCCCCGATGCCCAGGCCAGTTGCGGTCGCCGCGAAAACACCACCGTCGCGCCGCAAGCGCTCGCGCTGCTGAACGACAAGTTCGTTCGCGCCCGTGCCCTGGACTTCGCTCGGCGGGTGGAGAAAGAGGGGGGTATGAGGATTGAATCACAAGTGAGGCTCGCCTGGCGCCTCGCACTTGGACGCGAGCCTTCAGCGACTGAAATGGAGTCGGGAACTGCCTTCTTGCACGCGCAACTTCATCGGCGTTCGACCCGTGAACCCAAAGAGCTGGGATCAGACCCGAAACATCTGGCTTGGGCGGATTTCTGTCAGGCGATTTTTGCGATGAACGAATTCATCTACGTGGATTGACAGCGACCTTGCGCCCTCGACAGCGAAAGGCCATTGGCAAACACGTCGGAGGCGCGTAGTAAAACATTATGAGTCACCACTGCGGACGTTTCGAGACGTTCAGGAATCGACGCGATTTTTTGAAGAAAGCCGGCGCCGGCTTTGGCATGCTCGCCTTGGCCGATCTCCTGCGAGCTGATGGGCCCCTCACTGCGGGAATTCCGTTTTCATCCAGCGCTCAACCCTTCGCCTCTGGCTCGCCCATGGCACCACGCCGGCCGACTTATCGGGCGAGGGCCAAGTCCGTCATTTGGCTGTTCATGGAAGGCGCGCCGAGTTCGGTGGACCTCTTCGATCCCAAACCAGAACTGACGAAACGAGACGGGAAGCGGATCGCGATCGATGTGTTCAACGGAAATCCTGGGCCGTTGATGAAGTCACCTTTCAGCTTCAGGCAACACGGGCAGTCAGGGGCGTGGGTTTGTGAAAAGTATCCGAACGTGGCGAAGCACGTGGACGATTTCGCGCTCATCAAGTCGCTCTACAGCGAATCCAATGATCATGTGCCGGCGCTTTACCAGATCAACACCGGGATTCCGCGTCCGGGTTTCCCGAGCGCGGGAGCCTGGATCACCTACGGGTTGGGAAGCGAGAGCGAGAACCTTCCCGGCTACGTCGTGCTGGGCAACAACCAGGGCGTCAAAGGTGGTCCGCTCAACTGGAGCGCGGGCTTTCTCCCGACCAGCTACCAGGGTACGCTCTTCCGTTCTTCGGGAGCGCCCATCCTCAATCTCACCCTGCCGGAGCAAGTCACTCGCGCGGATCAGAGGGCACAACTCGATCTGCTCAAGCAACTCAACGGCGATCATCTGAAGCTGCACGATGGCGAACCGGATTTGCTCGCGCGCATCCAAAGCTTCGAGCTGGCTTACCGAATGCAGATGGAAGCCGGGGGGTTGAATGACTTCTCCTCCGAGCCGGAGGAGACTCTTGCCCTTTACGGCCTCCATCAGGATGCGTCGAAGAATATCGGCGCCAAATGTCTCATGGCGCGACGGTTGATCGAGCGGGGCGTGCGTTTCGTTCAGGTTTACAGTGATGGCGAATGGGACGCCCACTCTGATCTCAGGGGAAACCACTCTCATCATTGCGCCTCGACCGATCTGCCGATACATGGCCTGCTCACCGACTTGAAGCGCCGCGGCTTGATGGACAGCACTCTCGTGATTTGGGGGGGTGAGTTTGGCCGCATGCCGGTTTCCCAAGGCAATGGTGGCCGCGACCATAACCCGAACGGATTCATGGCCTGGATGGCTGGGGCAGGCATCCAAGGCGGGGTCAGTTATGGGGAGACAGATGAAATCGGATACAAAGCCGTGACGAACCGGGTGAGCGTCCACGATCTCCACGCCACCATGCTCCACCTTCTCGGTATGGATCATGAAAAACTCACCTACCTCCATGATGGCCGGCGCTACCGCCTGACCGACGTGGCGGGCGAGGTGATCGGGAAAATACTCTCTTGATTGTCGACGCCCCCAAAGACGGCCAACGAGCGTGGCATTCCAAGCCCTGGCGGACTCCAGGTGGAGGGCCTCAGTTTTCCGCTTGAGCGGATCAAGAAAGGTTCATTGAAGAAGCAATAAACAGCTCGGTTTTTAGCTACCCAGACTCCAGATGCGATGTATGATCCAAGCCAGCCAATGTTATGAAGGGATATTTCCAACAGCTGATTAGAAGCCTGTTTTCTTGCCTAGGGGTCTTCATTTGTTTTCTGCCCTCGGGGACCCGAGCGGCGTCCACTGCGCTGCAGTTTAACCGGGATATCCGTCCGATCTTGGCGGACAACTGCCTCGCATGTCACGGGCCTGATTCCGCGAAACGGAAGGCCAGTTTGCGGCTCGACACCAGGGAAGGCCTTTACGGGAAGACCAAGGATGAAGGGTTGGTCATCACACCCGGGGCGCTCGACAAAAGCGCACTTTGGAAAAGGATCGTCAGCACGGACAAGGACGAGATGATGCCGCCTCCGGAATCCCACAAGCTTCTGACGCCCGAGCAGAAGGAAAGGCTGAGGCAATGGATCGTGGCTGGAGCCGCCTGGCAGTCGCACTGGTCCTTCATCAAACCCGAGCGGGGCTCGCTGCCAAAGGTTAAGAATCCTCGGTGGATTCGCAACTCGATCGATCCCTTTGTGCTCGAAAAACTGGAGGAGAAAGGCTTGTCGCCCGCGCCCGAGGCGGACCGGAGGACACTCGCCCGCCGCCTGGCTCTCGACTTGACCGGGCTGCCTCCCAAGCCGGCGGATCTTGAAGCGTTCATTTCGGACCGCTCCGCGAACTATTACGAGAAGTTTGTGAAACAATTGCTCGACTCTCTGAGCTGGGGAGAGCATCGGACACGTTATTGGCTCGATGCCGCGCGCTATGCGGACACTCACGGGTTGCATTTTGATAATTACCGGGAGATGTGGCCGTACCGCGACTGGGTGATCCGAGCGTTCAACTCCAACGAGGCATTCGACCAGTTCGTCATCGAACAAATCGCCGGAGATCTCCTGCCTGAGCCAAGCCAGGACCAGATCATCGCGACGGGGTTTCATCGATGCAATATGACCACCAACGAGGGAGGGACCATCGAGGAGGAAAACCTGGTCAATTACGCCAACGACAGGGTCACGACGACGGGGTGGGTGTTCCTGGGCCTCACGCTCAACTGCTCCGCGTGTCATGATCACAAATTTGATCCCCTTTCGATGCGCGATTTTTATTCGATGGCCGCTTTTTTTCGGAACACGACTCAGACGGGACTCGACGGCAACGTGAAGGATTCCAACCCTAGTATCACCGTGGTGACGGACGCGATGGATCTCAAGCGCTGGAAGGCGCTGCCGGCGGAGATCGAGGTGGCCAAAAGCATGATGGAGAAGTCCAGGAAAGATGCGGAGCCCGAGTTTGCGAAGTGGGTTGGCGGTTTGCGCAAGGAGGACTTGGAACGAGAGCAGAGCGGAGAGACACCGGCTTTTCACGCGCCGCTGAATGACGGGAAGACGGACCAAATCCACTTCCGTGCTCAGGGTGTTGAAGGAGCCGTGGCTTCCACGGGACTTTTGAAAATCCTTGAGGACGGAAAAACCGGGCCCGCCCCGCGTTTCGGCAAAGACGTCACGGCCGCTTTCGCAGGCGTCGGCGACTACGACCAAGAGCAGCCTTTCTCATTCGGCTCCTGGGTGTACGTGCCGGAGAATTACAACGGTGCGGCGGCCATTCTCTCGCGCATGGATGAAGGGAATCACTATCGTGGCTGGGATCTTTGGATCGAGAAGGGTGAGTTTGCCTCGCACATCGTGCATCAGTGGCCTGGAAGCGCGATCAAGGTCCGCACGAACAAGCGCCTGGCGAAAACGGGGCAATGGCACCATGTCATGGCTACTTATGATGGATCAGGGAAGGCGGAGGGCTTGAGGATTTACGTCAACGGCGCGGCGGCGGCGCTGGAAACGGAGAATGGCGCCGGGGTGAAGGGCACGCTTCGCACATCGGTGCCGTTCAGGCTCGCCCAGCGCAGCACCGGTGCCCATTTCGACGGCGTTGGATTGCA
>CANLCA010000176.1 GCA_947487925.1 Verrucomicrobiales bacterium
GGCACCCGTTGGACACACGTGCCCGCAGTTGTTGCAAGAGGATTCGCAACCGGCCCAGTCGGCGTTGACGTGGGGTGTCCACAACCCTCCCAGGCCGTGCTGGAAACCGGTGGGTTGGAGGACGTCGTTGGGGCAGGCTTGAAAACACTCCCCACATCGGATGCAGGCCTGGAGGAACTCCTCCTCCGGCAAACTGCCTGGAGGTCGCAAGGGATAAATTTTTTGGGGCGCCGCGAACACCTTGGAGACGACCAGGCCTGCGCTCGCGAGCGTCCCCAGCAGGATACCACGCCTTGAGGGAAGCCGCTCAGCTGACGTCTCGCCGGGCTTGAGCTGGAAATGGTCCCAGCGGTCCACGAATTTAATTGAGTGCGACGGACACACCCCACCACAGGTCTGGCAAAGGGTGCATTCCGTGGTGCGCGTGGTGTAGTCGGTCTTGATCGCGTCGAACGGACAGATCTCAACACACTTGTTGCATGAGATGCACGAGGTTTCGACTTTGCGCTCCGTCACGCGGAAGAGATTGCCCAAGGAAAAAATCGCGCCGCTGGGGCAGACGTACTGACACCAGAATCGCCGCCGAAACACCCCGAGGAACAGAATTCCGAAGAAGAGCAGGATGGAGACGATGTGTCCCGCGTTAAACCCGGTGTTCAGGTACCAACCCTTGACCAGCCCCAATTCCACCGGTTTCACGAGAAAGAGGAAAGCTCGTGTCACCACCGGGATGGCCGCCACGAATCCGGTTAATAAGACTCCGCCCAGCGCGGCCACCAGACAGCCCACGAGGATATAATACTTCAAATGAACCCACCAACCGCGGTTCTGGTCCGGCAATTTCCAACGATGGATCCGGCGTCCCAGAGCCCAGTCAAATAAATCGATCACGGTCCCAAGCGGACAAACAAAACCGCAAAAACCACGCGGAATCAGGAGGCATACGGCCAGGATGATCCCTGCAGCACTGAGCGACCAGACCCAGTTCCTGGAAGCGAGCGAAGTCGAAAGGCTGACCAGGGGATCGATAATCAGAAAAAACTCGGCCGCGATCTTCTCTTTCGACTCCCGGTGCTGAGCGTAGTCGGTGCCTCCATAAGGCCAGGCGACCCAAACAAACAGCGTTATAAAGCCGAGGAAAAAGGCAGCTTGCACCACCCGTCGCCATGGAGATGAGAGCCATGTGCCGCCTAGGAATGCCAGAGTCTTCCGGATCCGGCCTTTGCGGCCTGTTTCGGGATCGGATAGCCAGGGGGTGAGCGGACCGGAGATCGGACGACCCGGTGGCTCGCTCTTCTTCCTTTTTCGGAAGAACGGCAAAAAGAGATTCAGCCGGATCATGACAACTGGCCTAAAGTTTCACTTCTGCCCTTTGGCCAGAGCCTTCAACGTCGCGTTTAGCATCGCCTCAGAAGTGATCGTGGCGCCGCTGGTGGCGTCCACGCCTTTCGCACCTTGCTTCAGGAGGATCTGCCGGCGTGTGTCTGTGAGGGACGAGTACCATTGCTTCTCCGTGTGTCGCGTCACCTTCACATCAGAGATCCGCCCACCTCCAACCGAGACCTCGACAAATACTTGGCCGGAATAGCCAACGCTGCTATCGCGATAAATACCATCGGGAACCCGCTTGACGTCCAGTGTATCCACGAGTTTCACAGCCTCCATGCTCGCCTTGGCTCGTTCTTTGGACTGCTTGAGATCCCGGGCTCCCAAGGGGGTGTCGAGAACTTTCTGATAATAGCCCAGGGCCTGCTGACTACGGCCCATGACACGGCAAATATCTCCAGCGGCAAGGAATCCCACATCCGGAGTTTCCTCCGCGGTTTGCAAGGCCATCTTCAAGGCTTTGTCATTTTCCCCCAGCTCGCTCCAAAGCCGGGCGACGCTGCAATGGCGGGTGCCATCCGACTCATACCTCCTGAGAATCCGCGTCGCCATGGCCTTTGAACCGAGTTTGAAGTAGCAATGGGCCAGGTCGATGTTGTCAGTGTTGCCAGCCTGCTCCCACCAGAAAGCGGCTCGCGCCCAATCCTGGTGCAGGTTGTGGTACATAGGCGCGAGGGCATTCATGGTTTTTGTGGATAACCCGGGATCCTTTTGATTGAGCACGAGAAAGTAGTGAAGGAAACGAATGCCTTCTTTCCAACGGCTTTCGTTCTCGTTGATCGTCGTCCAGATGAATTGACCCACATTCTTGCTCGGATCCCACGGAGCGCCCGGCGTATCCGTCCAAGAGAGGTCGAGCGTTTTCGGGTATCTCAACGGGGTTGCTTGAAACCACTCCGGCGGTGTCGAGCCAACTTTCTTGATGAGAGCACGGACTTCCCCCTCCGATTTGTCCGCCGCTCCCAATCCTAAAGTCGCGGGCAAAACCAGGCTGCAAACCAGCAGCGTGACTTTCAATCTCAAATTGGGTGTGGACCTCATGCGCACCTTGGAAAATTCAGGGTGGAAACCAGGTCCCCATTTTTGAGAACCATCAGCGCCTCGACACCGTGCCGCGCGGTGGCTATTTCCAAGCCTCGGTCAGGTCCGAGGACGAAAATGGAGGTTGAAAGCGCGTCCGCCTCCAGACCCGTCGTGGCGATCACCGTGACACTTGAGAGCGTGGTTGGGGAACGGCCCGTCGCGGGATCAAAAATGTGATTGGATGAAAAATCTTCCCCAAACTTCGTCTCGTAATCGCCCGAGGTCGCGAGGAATCGATCGTTTAGCGCAGCGAGCGCGACGTACGCCTCCGGGGCTCGCGGGTGCTGGATTCCGATCCGCCAGGATTCTCCTGCAGGCTTGTGACTGATGGCGCCAAACTCCCCGGTGTTGGCAAGGGCATAGCGAATCCCGTGGGCCTTCAGAACCTCGCGGACGCGGTCGGCGGCAAAGCCTTGGGCGATGCCGTTGAGGGTGATCTCCTGGCCGGGCCCTAGCCGCAGGAGATCAGCGTCCACTTCCACTTTTCGCCAATCGACAAGTTGCCGTGCGACCTGGAGTCTATCGGGATCCGGAACTCCACCGTGAGAGTGGAGTTTCCACAATGGTTGGACTGTTGGATCGAACGCGCCATCGGTCCGGCGGGACCAGGCTAGAGCGCTCCGTAACAATTTGACAAGGTCCTGGTGTGGCTGAGCCAAAACTCCGGCACGGTTAAGGCAGGAGAGTTGGCTTTGGGGACGGTAAAGACTGAAGACGTTCTCGACCTCATTCAGGGCCTCGAAAGCGCTCGACACGGCGTGTTCCGCGATGGAACGGTTTTCGTGGTAAACGATCAACGAGACGTCGGCGCCCAACGCCCACGACTTCCGCTCGACTCGCTCGAGTCGTTTAAGAGGGATACCAGCCCAGCCGAGAAGGCTGCTTGCTCCGAGGGCTAGAGAGATGAAGCGACGTCGATTCACGGGGATTGAGGGGAAGGATAGAGAAGCCCCTCATGGTGTCAAATGCAGACATCCACCGAGATGTGAAGGCCCTTTGAAGCCCAAGAGAAAGGGTCGCCAAGAGCCCGCTGCAGGCACCTTGAGCGCAGACAGTTTATGCAGTACAAGGCCGACATCCATATCGAACAATCGGCATGCAGCGGCGATTTAACAGCCAAACGCCAAGGAGCCAAGACACAAAAAGGGAACCCCTTCTCGAGGGGCGAAGGGTGCGGCGGCGGGGGGTGGTTTTGGCCAAACACCCCACAAATGAGATAGCGCGCTGCGGATTGGGCCTCGAAGTAGGGGTTTTTCGGCCACCTGAGGGCAAAGAGCGCAGCCAGACGCGGCAGCACCCCAACGACGAGAATCATGTAGCGAATCTGGGAGGAATTACGGACCGAAGAATTGGGGGTGAGATCTTCGACTTTGCAGACCACTCTTCTTTTCCGTTGCCCGGCTGATCCAAACTTCCTGGAGCGAGAGTTCGGAAAAAGGGAACTGAGAAGTTGAAATAGTGCCAAGCCCAAGCCATACTTCGCCTCCCGATGAACGCCGTTGCTGTTAATCCGCGGAAACGCGAGGTCAGTTTAATCAATCATCCTGTGCCGGAAGTCTCGGCGCCGACCGAGGTGAAGTTTCGCACTCTCGAAGTGGGGATCTGCGGCACCGACAGGGAAATCTGCCGCTTCGATTACGGCAACCCACCGATCGGCTCGGATCATCTTGTGCTGGGCCACGAAGGGCTCGGCGAGGTGACCGAGGTGGGGTCTGGCGTGCATCAGATCAAACCGGGCGATCTGGTTGTGCCCATGGTCCGCCGCCCCTGTCCGCATGAGCATTGCCTGCCTTGTCGGACCGGGCGCTCAGATTTCTGTACGACAGGCGATTTCGTCGAACGCGGAATCAAGGAATACCACGGCTTCATGACGGAGTACGTGGTGGACCACGAACAATACCTTTGCATCGTCCCTCCGGATCTGCGGGAAGTCGCGGTGCTCATGGAGCCGCTGACGGTCGCCGAAAAGGCGCTGATCCAGATCTGGCAGATTCAAAAAAGGCTCCATTGGGAGTGTCCCGTTGTCGAGGGGAAAGCCCCGGGACATTGCCATCAGGCAGTAGTCCTAGGCGCGGGTCCCATCGGAATCCTCGGTGCCATGGCGCTTAAAGTCGCGGGGTTCCAGACAACCGTGTATTCACGTTCCAAAGCCCCTAATCCGAAGTCCGAACTCGTGGAGTCGTTCGGGGTCCGCTACATTTCT
Source organism: Verrucomicrobiales bacterium (assembly GCA_947487925.1). Classification (GTDB taxonomy): domain Bacteria; phylum Verrucomicrobiota; class Verrucomicrobiia; order Limisphaerales; family F1-80-MAGS106; genus F1-80-MAGS106. The sequence goes on from CANLCA010000176.1 coordinate 4,673, forward strand.
TCCGAAACCACCACGCCTGAAGAACTCGCAGAGATGCTTGGAAACATCGACGTGGTCTACGAGGGCGTCGGTGGCGCAAAGGTTGCTTTCGACGTTCTCAAGGTGTTGGGATTGAATGGTATTTTCGTGTTCACAGGCATCCCTGGCTTTCCGCTTCCGCACATCATGGTCGACGCCGAGTTGATCATGCGAAACATGGTTCTCAAAAATCAGGTGGCATTGGGGACCGTCAACGCAGGCCGGGACGCGTTCGAGGCGTCGATTCATGATTTGGGCATTTTCATGAAGCGCTGGCCGGATGCGGTGCGCTCCCTGATCACAGGCCGCTACCAACTCGCCAACGCCAGGGAATTGCTGCTGGGCAAGGCAAGCGGGATCAAGAACGTGCTGGAGGTCGGGTAAACACGTTGAGCGCTCCCTAGGCCTTCTTCTGCAAAGAACCAATCCTTTGTCCGTTCAGCCCTTTGCACCATTTGAAATGAAGCATTTGTTGTCTTTGGAATCGATGTCGACGGAGGCCCTACGGGCCATTTTAGACAGCACAGCGGCTTTTAAGCACGAGCGTGGGCATCACTCTGAGCAACCGCTCGCAGGCCAATCTTGGGCCCTGATCTTCAGCAAATCCTCGACGCGAACGCGGGTCTCTTTTGAAGTTGCCGTGCGCGAACTCGGAGGGCAGCCCATGTTTCTCAACACCAACGATATTCAGCTCGGCCGCGGAGAGCCCATCAAAGACACAGCACGGGTGCTGGGACGAATGGTGCACGGGGCCATCATACGCACTTTCGCACAGCAAGACGTCAATGAGTTCGCCGCCTACTCGAACATCCCGACCGTAAACGCATTGACCGATGACGAACATCCTTGCCAGATTCTGACGGACATTTTTACTTTTGAAGAAAAACGCGGCCCGATCGCAGGCAAAACTGTTACGTTTATCGGTGATGGCGCCTGCAATGTTCCGGCTAGCTGGATTTTTGCCGCGGCCAAACTCGATTTTAGACTGCGCCTTGCCGCACCCAAGGCCTACCAACCGTCCTCCGAGTTGCTGTCGCGTGCCGGAGGCAACGTAACCTGCTTCGAAGACGTTCTTGAAGCAGCCTGTGGGGCGGATTTGCTCTACACCGACGTCTGGGTTTCCATGGGCAAGGAGGCGGAGTCGGCGGAGAGACTGAGGCTCCTGGCAGGCTACCAAGTCAACGCCAAGGTCGTTCGAGTCGCCGCTGCTGACGCGTTGGTCATGCATTGCCTCCCTGCCTATCGAGGCAAGGAGATCGATGAAGAGACCTTCGAGGCCAATGCTCAAACCATTTTCGACCAGGCTGAAAACAGGTTGCATGCTCAAAAATCGGTCCTGAACTGGCTTTGCCACTGAGGAAAGATCAGCGAAGACAGGGTTTGGGATAGGGCTTAGCCGAGAAGAGACTGCGCCTTTCAGCTCGACGCCCCACTTTGGCTCATTAAACTGGTTGGCATGGCGACCACGTTGCAAGCACCCCCGCAGAAACTAAACCTTCGGCGGCCGGAAATCATGTCGGCAGTCCAAGCTCAGGTACTCTCGCATTATCGAAGTGAACTGGTGGAGTTCATTCGCGCCAACGGAAATGTGCTAAGGCCTGCCCCCAACCTCACGATCCGTCTGGCAAAAGAGTTTGGGTTCTGCTACGGGGTGGAA
>CANLCA010000177.1 GCA_947487925.1 Verrucomicrobiales bacterium
GTGGTCTGGTCCAAGTACCTCGGGCAGATGATGGGCAGCACCATCCAAGCTCAAACGGTTGTCCTGGCCGTCTTCATGGGCGGTCTGGCAGTGGGAAACAGGCTCTTCGGTAAAATCGCTGGACGCACTCCGAACCCGCTGGCTCTCTACGGATACTTGGAGTTGATCATCGGCCTGTATGGATTCTTTTTTCCATGGATCTACGAGGCGGCTGATGTGGTTTTCTCGAAAATCGGCACCGGTTTACTCGATCGTCCCACACAGCTGCTTTGTCTGAAGGCAGCCCTGAGCGTGTCGTTATTAATCCTCCCAACGGTTCTCATGGGAGGCACGCTTCCGCTGTTGGTTTCCTGGTTGCAACGACAATCCTCCGACCACCATCGATGGTCCGCGCGCTTTTATTCGATAAACAGCCTGGGTGCCGTTGCCGGAGCCGGAGCCGCAGGGTTCTTTGTCGTTCGCGCCCTGGGCATGGTGTCGAGCCTCCAGATGACCGGCATCCTCAATGTCCTCATTTGGATCGTCGCGTTGGCTCTTTCAAAAATGGAATCGTCCCGGTTCGATGTCGCTCGAAAGCCCAAACCAGCACCGCTCACCGTCCCACCGATAACCGCCAGCACCTCCGCTCATTGGTTCCTAAGCCAAAGGTCTGGGCTCGTCGTGGCGATGACAGGCGGTGTCTCCATGGGTCTGGAAGTGCTGGCATCCCGATCGTTGACTCTGATTTTCGGCGCTTCGCTGCACGCGTTCTCGGTGGTCCTCATGGCGTTCATCCTGGGAATAGGCATTGGCGGCACCGTGATCGCGTCGCCGCGGGTTCGTTCCTGGCCAAAGGTGCCCACGATCCTTTTTTTGCTGCTCGGCGCGAGCCTGGTGTTGAGCGCGTCAGTTTTTTATATCAACGAATGGGTGGAGGTCTACAGGCACCTGCGCTCCGGCATCGCGCGAAGCACCATGGGCTACAACTACCACCTGCTGCTGAACACACTGATCTCTTTGGCGGTTCTCGGATTGCCCGCGGGGTTGCTCGGGGCCGTGCTTCCCCTTTTCATCCGGGACAGCGGCGACGGCAACCAGGATCTCGCGCACAAAGTAGGAACCTTGTTGACTTGGAACACGCTCGGCGCAGTCGTCGGGGTTTTGATCACCGGATTCGGCTTGATGCCACACCTGGGATTGCGCGCTTCGTTTGCCGTGATGGCCGCCTTGCTGGCCACCGCCGCCTCCATCATCGGCTTCAAGTCTCATTCACGAAACGGCGCCATCCTCGCCGCTCTAGCGCTCGCGGCGGCGTTGGGCGTCATGGCCAAAGGCAACGAAGACTGGCGCTATGTGTTCAGCTCCGGCGTGTTTCGCAATCGCGAAACCGAGGTGATCGGCAGAGCCGTGGACATGCGGAAACAAAATGTCTCCATCCTCTTTTACAAGGATGCACCGGACGCCACGGTCTCCGTCGAAAAAAACCTCCGCATCAAAGCCGGAGAAATCATTCTTCGGGTCACCGGCAAACCCGATGCCTCAAGCCGTGGAGACCTCTCGACCCAATATCTGTTGGCGCACCTGCCCCTGTTATCAAAGCCAGATTCCAAGGACGTCTTTATCCTGGGCTTCGGGAGCGGTATCACAGCCGGAGCGGCGGTCACTCACCCTCTGAGATCCCTGACCATCGCTGAAAACTGCGCCCCCGTGCTCGAGGCTGGAAGATATTTCGAAGCGTATAACCGAGGTGTGCTGACGAACTCCCTCACCAAAATCGTCGGTGAGGACGCCAGAACGGTCCTCAAGTTGGATGCAAAAAAGTACGACGTCATCATCAGTGAACCCTCCAATCCTTGGATGGCCGGAGTTGGGAGCGTGTTCTCGACCGAGTTCTATCAACTCGCCGCCAGCCGCCTCAAGGAGGGCGGACTTATGACACAATGGTTTCACATCTACGAAGTCAGCGACGGAATTGTCGCCCTGGTTCTCCGAACTTTTGCCTCGGTGTTTCCTTTCTTCGAAATATGGGACACCCAGGTAGGAGACATCATTCTAGTCGGAAGCCAGAAGCCTTGGCAAAACTCAGCCGCAGGCTTTGAGTCAGGGTTTGCCCGTCCATCGGTCGCGAGGGACCTGGCGGAAATAGGCCTCACCACGCCGCAAAGCCTCTGGGTCCGCCAACTCGCCTCGTCGCGCACCGCCTGGGCGATCCCAGGGCCGGGTCCGATGCAGAGCGACGTGTTCCCACTCCTCGAATACGAGGCCCCTCGCGCCTTTTATATCGGAGACAAATCCGAATTCCTCACCCGATTTGATGAACGCACATGGATGTCCCCATTGGCGCCCCAGGATAAACGAGCCTCTCTTTCCGCACTTTCCAACCAGACCTTGCGCCCAATCTTCACCGAGTTCGGCTCCTTGAACGCGGATGTGGTTCGCTATCTAAACATGCGGTTTCGGGATCAAGACAGCCTGGCGGACTACTCGAGCGTGCTCAACCTCCGGCCCATCCCAAGCATCTTTCGTGCAAATCCCCAATGGAAAAATGCCCTCACGAAAGACGAGCCCACTCTCAAAACCAACGCTCCTTTGGCGTATGCGGAAAAGCTGATCATGGGCGAACCCGAGCGGTGGCGCGAAGCGGTGGAGGTGCTCCAACAAAACCTCCAAAACAGGTCCACCGCGGCACAGGAACTCGCCAGTTCTCTGCCGCCGACACACTACGCGGCTCTCGGAGCCATCACCTGTCTAAGCCATCAGGAACTGGCTTTGGCCAGAAGCTTGATCGAGATAGGGCTTGCCTTCGATCCGTCGCATATCACGCTCCGATTCCTGGCACAACTCTCCTCCCAAGAAGCTCTTTTCGGAAAATCCCAATGACGACGATCCCGTCCTCCACAGCCCCGCTCTGGTCGGTCCGTCCCGCAACACGCGAGCATGTCCCAGGCATCCTGGCGATCTACAACGAGGCGGTCGTGACGACCACGGCCAGCTACGATTACGAACCCCGCGACCTCGCCCATCGGATGGCCTGGTACGAAGACCACGTCGCCAATAATTATGCGATCTTCGCGGCCATCACCCCGACCGGAGAAGTGGTTGGCTGGAGTTCCTTGAGCCGTTTTCACGATCGGATGGGATACCGTTTTACTGCCGAGAACTCCATCTACATCGCCGCGCCATGGCGCGGTCAGGGAATCGGCACAGCGCTCATGGAACCGTTGATACAGGCGGCGATCCAACGTGGCCTTCACAGCATCATAGCGCTCATCGATGCTTCCAACCAGGCCAGCATTCGGTTGCACGCGAAGTTCGATTTTGTCCACCTCGGCCTGTTTAAGGAAGTTGGATTTAAATTTAATCGATGGCTCGATGTGGTCTACATGCAGCGCCTTTTGCCGAAGCAAGTCTGACGCAGACGAACGCGCGGGGGTTGGTTTGGAAGCGCTTTTTGAACCACTGGTGTTGGGGGTTAAGCACCTGCAAGATCGTTCCGGCTTTACCAGCAGCCCCAACCGGAAACAGAAACCTTCCATCCAACGTGGCCACCCTGTAGGCTGGTACGCGAACTCAGAAACTCATTATCACGGACTATGTTCGGCGAAATACGAAACCCCCAGGGCGAGCGAATCGATTATACCTTCAGCGCGGGAGATCCCGGTGCCAAACGCCTCCTAGTCATTGGACACGGCGTCACCGGCAACAAGGATCGACCTTTCATCCTCGCCCTGGCATCCAGCCTTGCTGGAGCCGCGATTCCAACACTCCGGTTTTCATTCGCCGGAAATGGCGCCTCCGAAGGCCGTTTCACAGAGTCCACAATTTCCAAGGAAGTCGCCGACCTCGGCGCGGTTCTAGACGCGGTTAAGGGCTTTGAAGTAGGCTACGCTGGACACAGCATGGGAGGCGCCGTAGGCGTGTTGAGAGCCAGCCAGGATGCGCGCATTCGGTTCCTCATCTCCTTAGCCGGCATGGTTCACACGGGTGCCTTCGCCCAACGAGAGTTCGGCGCCGTGAAGCCAGACCATGGCTTCATGTGGGATGACAACGGTTGCCCGCTCTCCCAATCCTTCATGGATGACATGTCGTCGATCGATTCCGTGGCTCCGAAAGCCAAATCTATTCTCGTGCCTTGGCTTTTGATCCATGGCACCGAGGACGATGTCGTGCCCATCCAGGATTCGAAGGATATTCTCGGACAAGCCGGTTCCAACGCGACTTTTGGGCAATTGGAAGGCGTGAACCACGTTTTTGCGGGTGAATCGAACACCGCCGCCATGATCGCCATGGTCCGCGAGTGGCTCAAAACTCATGGCTGGTAGAACCCGAGATCAACCGATCAAGGATGGTTCTAATTCTCCGAAAACTCCCCACGACAACCTCCACACAAATCAGCCATTCCAGGAGAATGGTCAGGACCTCATTTTCGGGCAATGATGACTGATGACTGCTGACTGATCGCCGCTCACTCCCCCCAGTCAGGGTAGTTCCTTGATCCGAAGGTTGCGGAATCGGACTTCCATCGCGTTGGTTCGATTACCGACTCCGTGGACCTGAAGCCCGATGAATCCGGAAGGGGTGACCGCGTCTTTCAGATCCGCGGCAGGCACTCCGTTGAGGGATGTCTTGATTGCGCCTGCGGTGGCTTCGATACGAAAATGATTCCAATCATTCGTTTTGTAGGCCTTGCGCGCAGCCTCATTCGACTTGAGATCATTCAGCCAACCACGCCTAGACTCATCAAACACACCCCCGGTCCATGCGCGCTGAGAGGGATCGATCTCAACCTGATAACCGTGCACGCGACCTGGAGAAATCTTGACGAGTTTCCCGTTGTGAGCGAATTCCGTGGCCCCCACGAATGAGTGGCTCCGGATCTGAACGCCTGAGTTCAATCCGGGAGCAGTCTTAAATTCCAGCTCCAGCAGGAAATTCGTGTAATCCCGAGTCGTGCATAAAAATGAATTCCCTGTACCCGCTACCGAAGTACCGATCACCTGGGCTTGTTCGACACGGTATTTTGCCTTTCCCCCGCGCTGCACCCATCCGGCAAGTGATTTGCCATCAAAAAGGTTCACCCACTCAGAAGAATTCCCGGCGTGCGCCAGGCAAAAAAGGATCGCCGACGTCATTTTGATGAGAAGTCGATTCATCTTTAAAACGGCGGTAGAGCGGCGTGAAGTTTTTCTACGGCTTCGACGAGAGAGGCTGGACGAGAAATCACGCAGATCCTATAGGGATCGGGCGAGCAACTCGAACAGATTTTGCCGCCAAGATCTAGCGAAAATTCAGCCCGGGCACCTGCCGTTTGAAGGCTCATCCCTCCATGGTTCATTCTGATTCCTAAGGTGTCACACTTGAATGCCAATGGCGAGGTGAAAAGAAAGCGGGTTTTGGGACACGAATCCTTCGCGCGCCCAAAACCCGCAGTGACGACACCAGCGACGACGGCCAATGAGACCTCGTCACCAACTCTTGATTATTGGATCAAACGGAAGAACTTCCTCTCGCCTGAAGAGGGCGTGCTGAAGGGGTTGGTCGCTCCAGCGACGTTGGCCCACGGTCCCGTGATGTCGTTCGCGCTCTGTAGCGCCCCGGCACCGGTCCATGAAAGGACGATATTGTTTGCCTGACGAGTCACCGAGAGCTTAGGCAACCCGGCACCGGAGGCATAGAGGCCCAAGTCATCAATGCCCCACCACCAGCTCCCTGTCCCCGCCTGCACAAACCGGAACTGCACTTTGGCCTGATTCGCCGCAGCTGGCAGGCTAAAGCGCTCGTAACGCCGCGATTCCGCCTTGTCATCGTCGATTCGCCCGCTGATATACGGAGCGAGCGATGAGAACGGGCTCGCTAAGACGAAGTCGCCATATTTGCCAGCGGCAACTCGAGCACCCGTCACCGGATCGATGGATTTGGCGATGTCGCCCGCGGTTGTGGTAAAGGTCGCGACAGGATCGATGACTCCGTTGACACGCACGATGTCGTTGCCGCCAACCTTGTCATTCAACAAATAACTCACAGGCAGCCAGGTGGCTCGTCCGTCCACCGTGTATTCCAAAACTCCAATGCTGTCTTGATTCTGGACATAGCTGCTCTTGAAGGCGATCGAGACATCGCTCCGCCCACGCAGATCGTACTCCGGGCTCCAGAGGGTTTGAATCTGACTGCCACCGCGGTTGTCCGACTCGGCATACAGGCTCTTGCCGGATACGACGTTGGTGTAATCAGCCCTACCACCTCCAAATGCCTTCAAACTCGCAAAAGGCACGACAACCCAATCTTTATAAGTGTCAGATTTGAGGTCCGCGACGTTCACACCAGCGGTCGCAGTATCGGTTTGGTTTGCAGCCGTCCA
>CANLCA010000178.1 GCA_947487925.1 Verrucomicrobiales bacterium
CTGGTGGTACTCCTTCTCGGCTCCCACCAGGTCGTTGCGGCTTGTGGTGAACTCCAGCCGTTCGATCGTGTAAAGGATTGAAAAAAACAGTAGAGCCGCCTGAGGGTAGAAAAAGAGGCGTGGATAACGAATGATCGCTTGCGTCAGCCGCGTCAGGAGCCGGAATGCGATCGATGGGGAGGGTTCGCCGCCGGTGTCATTCCTCAAAGTCGGCATTCGTGTATATCTCCTTCACGTCGTCGTGTTCCTCAAGCGTCTCGATCAGTTTACTCACGGCCTTTGCGTCGGATGGCCGGATGAGGACCACGATATCGGGAATGAAGGTGATGGTGGCGGTTTCGCAGCGGATGCCTTTTGAATCGATGGCCCTGTGCACTGCCTCAAAATGTGCGGGATCGGTCAGGATCTCATAGCCTTCGGGTTCGGTCTTGAAATCCTCAGCCCCCGCCTCAAGCGCCATTTCCATGACCGTGTCCTCGCCCGCGCTTTCGCGTGCGATGATGATCTGGCCCCTCCGATGGAACAGTCGCGTCACTGCCCCGGAAGTCGCGATGCTCCCCCCGTTCTTTGCCAGAATGCTGCGTATCTCCGCGGCCGCACGATTCCGGTTGTCGGTGCTCACCTCTCCAAGAATGGCCACCCCATGCGGACCATAGACCTCGTAGGTCAGCTCTTCATAGTTCGCGCTATCCCCTCCACCCGCCCCGCGTTTGATCGCCCTTTCGATATTCTCCGACGGCATGTTGGCGTTTCGGCATTTGAGCAACGCCATGCGCAGGCGCGGGTTCAAATCCGGGTCTGCTCCGGCGATTTTGGCAAGAACGCTCAGTTCGCGGGATAATTTCGCGAAAATGCGGGCCCGTTTCGCATCGATCGGACCTTTGAAGTGCTTGACCTTCGCCCATTTGCTATGTCCAGCCATAAGCCTGTGTTGGTTGACCGATGCGTTTGTCGGCTGAAACGGCCTCGCATTCAATCCAAATTCCTTGAAGCGTGAAGCGGGCAAGTTGATTCACAACGACTTAAGCAGGTGAAGAGCAGGGCACACAGGCGCGCTGAAGACACTCCCTTTTCCCCCGCCAACGAGCTCCCGGTCTCAAAAGCATCGGGCCCGATCAAACAGCGTTGATTCAAGGCGAGCTTTAGGATTTGCTTCCAGTCCGTGAAATTCACTTTTCGTTCGATGGGTTTGAGGTTGGCCCATAAATGGGCGATTGCGAGCCGCCTGGGCCCCGGTGGCGGAGGAGGGACTGTCGAGTTTCCGGTGGTGATCGTGGAGCTTTTTGACGAGCAAAGCGGCATCACAGCGCGTGGGGAAGCCGCACCTTCGTCTCGTTACAACGAGGATGTGGAGGGGTGTCTCGCTTTTTTTGCCAAAGTGGATGCTGCCAGGCTCCACTTCACGGATCTGGAATCGAGTCGTCGCTACATCGATCGCATCGCCCTTGGGCATCCCGCGGCGAAAGGGGCGCTCGACATGGCGATGTTGGACGGGTATGGACAGATGATTTCGCAGCCTGTGCATAAGCTTTTCGGGCTGGATTTCACGAACGGCGCGCCGCTGACATCCTTCAGCATCGGAATCGATAACCCCGAAACGATCATGGAAAAGGTCCGTGAAGCCTCTGTCTACCCGTGTCTCAAGCTCAAGGTGGGCGGTCCGTCGGACGAAGCCAACCTCTCGGCCTTGCGTTCTGTGGCACCTCGGGTCCGGCTCCGGCTCGATGCCAACGAAGCCTGGGGTAGCAAGGAAGAGGCGTTGACCCACTTGGAGCGGTTGGCCAACGACGGGTTTGTGGAGTTCATCGAACAGCCCATGCCGGCTTCGGCGCCTCGTTCAGATTGGATCTGGCTGAAGGAGCGTTCACCGATTCCCTTGATGGCGGACGAGTCCTACCAGACCGCGGCAGACGTGTCGTTTTGTCAGGAATGTTTTCATGCTGTGAACGTAAAATTGGTCAAGGCAGGCGGCATCACCCCGGCTTTTGAAGCGCTTCAAGCGGCTAGAAAGAGCGGCTTGAAGACCATGTTGGGGTGCATGATCGAAACCAGCATTCTGATCTCCGCCGCCGCCCATCTGGCCGAGCTCACCGATTTCCTCGACCTGGACGGGAACCTCCTGATCACAAATGATCCTTTCTCGGGTGTCTCATGTGATCGTGGTTTTTTGGCGTTTCCAAGAAATCTTCCGGCGTTCGGCCTTCGGGTTATTCCGCGGCCAGCAACCTGATGTTGTCCTCGTTGAGAACTATGCAAGCCGTCGATCCTAGCTTGTTGATCCTGATTCCCGCCTACAACGAGGAGGGCCGGATCGGACCTGTTTTACGTTCCTACGCCGCGTATTTCGACCAGCATCAGCGCGCGCGCTTTTCGATCGTGGTGGTGTTGAACGGATGTGTGGACAACACCCTGGCCGTGGTCGATGAGGCGGCCAAAGAGTGGCCGCAGATCAGCGCTATGAATTTTCCAGGTCGAATCGGCAAAGGCGGTGCGTTGATTGAGGGTTTGAAACTGTTTCCGCTGGCCGATTTGATTGGGTTCGTCGACGCTGATGGGGCGACGCCTCCGGCCGCGTTTCATGATCTGGTGAAGCACTGCGCCCATGCTGATTGTGCGATCGGGTCACGATGGATCGCCGGGGCCAAGGTCCATCAGGCTCAATCCGGCGTCCGGAGGCTGGTGAGCCGCGGCGGAAACGCTATCGTGCAGTGCCTGTTTTGGATGCGGATTCACGACACTCAGTGCGGTGCCAAAGTCCTGTGCCGCTCCGCCGTGGAACGGATTCATCCGAGCCTGCGCATCACCGATATGGCTTTCGACATCAACCTGCTCTATTCGCTCAAACGCGAGGGGTTTCGAGTGGTGGAAGTCCCCACCGAGTGGACGGACAAGCTCGGCTCGACTCTGACGCGGGGTTTGGTGAGAGCCTCTTTCTCCGCCCTGTTGTCGGTGATACGACTGCGCCTGGTGCACTCGCCGTTCTATCGGTTGCTCCGGCCGTTCCGTCCCGTGGAGATCTGGCTCTACAAGCAGTTGAGTTCGCCCGCGCCGTTGTCCTCGACGGCGGATCCATCAGCGCCACAAAACCGCCCATGAAACCCGGACTTGAAATCGGTGCCACCGCGGAGTTGATCTGGACGGTCGATCCGTCCCTGACGATCACTCTCGGCCTCGGCGCCTCCCGCACCGCAACCGTGTTTTCGACGCCATCGATGATCATGCTCATGGAGCGTTCCGCGCGGGAAGTGCTGCGCCCTTTTTTGGAGGAGGGCGAGGAGTCGGTGGGGGCAGAGGTTCGTGTGGAACATTTGACCGGGGCCACTCTGGGCGCCGAGGTGCGCGGGGTGGCCACCGTCACTCGGGTGGAGCCAAGAGCGGTTCATTTTGACATCCATACGTTCCAAGGGGAGCGGCTTTTGGGGAGGGGGCAGCATCGCAGAGCTGTTGTTTCGATTGAGCGCTTGCTGAACCAATTGGAGAAAAGCTCAACCACCGAACGGGAACGGCTCCGCAAATCGGAAGCGGATCGAGATCCGCTTCCGAAGAAGGAGGCAGGACCAGGCATGGCAGCTGCACCTGCAAGGACTGCGAGCTTTCGAAGCGCCGACGGCCCTGTGGGGACGCTTCGTCCTACGGCACAGACATTGGAGAGCGGGGTGAACGGCGGGCCGACAGCCTTCAATACACTGCGGGTAGACGTTCGAGGGGCCGTGGTCACGATCACGTTGAACCGGCCCCGCATCAGGAACGCGGTGAACACGGAGATGACTGGTGAGTTGGAGCGGCTCGTAGCCTGGCTCAGCGCCTCGGAGCAGAGCCTCCGTGTGGGCATCCTCACCGGGGCCGGCGCGGCATTCTGTTCAGGCGATGACGTGAGCGAACTAGAGACCTTGACGGCGGATCAAGCGCGGGCCATCAGCCTCCGGCAGGCCCGGTTGTTTCTTGCTTTCGAAGGCTTGCCCCAACCTCTCATCGCGGCGGTGAACGGGTTTGCCACCGGCGCGGGTTGTGTGTGTGCGAATGCCTGTGATTTCCGGATCGCGTCCCACGCGGCGCAATTCGGCATGCCCGAGATCAAGTTGGGGTGGACCCCGGGTTACGGCCTGTCTCAGCTCACCGCTTTGATCGGGAAGGCGCGGGCGCTGGATCTCTGTCTGACTGGCCGAGCTATCACCGCGAACACCGCTTTGGAATGGGGCCTTGTCAATGAAGTTGTGCCAGGAAACCTGCTGATGCCCACCGCGCTCGCACTTGCCGAAACCCTGCTTGCGATGCCGCCCCAGGCCTTGCGCCGCACCAAACGTGCCCTGCACGCGGATGAGGGTCATTTACCCAAAGTCACCCACTTTATGGACACCGAGGCGTATATCCGGGATTTCCAGACGGCGGATGCTCGCGAAGGAATCCAGGCATTCCTGAAGAAACGCCCTCCGAAGTTCAAAGGGGAATGACCACTCGCTTTCCGTTGCCGCATACCCCTGCACTGGCCTTTGGCTTCCTCCTGAAGACGGCAGTGGTGCGGGATGAAGACTCAGAACGGTCTGGATGACAGAGGGTTGACGAGGGTTGACGAGGGGTGACGCAGTTCCATGATGGGTCCAGTGACCGAATTGGAAACACTTTATCGCCCGGATCTCTCGAAGATTCGCCATGGGCAACTGACGTTTAAGGATAATGGGGCTTGAGCCACAATGGGGCTTTGCCTAGGGTTTGCGCGGTTTCATGGATCCACACTCTCAATCTACGGTCATCGAGGTTCCAAAAGGGTCACCTCTTGGCAAGCTTGCCGCTCCTGTCCTCTGGTTTCAGCATTGCCTTGTGGACCTCGTCAGGAAGCAGGGGCAGCAGACAGCGGTTTCCGCGGAGGTTCGCTCCATCCTGGATCATTGCCGCGTGCGCACGGATATCAGCGATCATTTGCTCACCCTCTTCGGAGCGGCCCTCAGCGTCAGCCCCCAGTTGATCGTGGAGCTTGGAGTCCGGACTGGAGAAAGCACGCGCGTCCTGGCAAAGGTGGCGAGCCTTTGCGCTTCACGGTTGGTCAGCGTGGATGTGGACGAGTGCTCCGGGGTTTGCGATCTGCCCGGCTGGCTGTTTGCCCAAGGCGACGACATCGAGTTTGCGAAGTCTTTCCCTGCCTGGACGCGTGAGCGCGGGCTGCCGGACAAGATTGACTTTTTGTTCATCGACACCAGCCACCTTTACGAGCACACGGTCGCCGAGATCCAACATTGGTTTCCCTATCTCAGCCCTCGGGCAAAAGTCGCCTTCCACGACACCAACCAGCGCCGCGTTTATTTCCGGCGGGATGGGAGCGTCGGCTTGGGATGGAATAATGCCCGGGGCGTGGTGGCGGCGCTTGAGCACCACTTCAATGTGCGGTTCGCCGAGCGACATGATTTCACCGAGCAACTGCCCGGATGGTTGATCCAGCACCAAGCCTGTTGCAGTGGCTTCACGGTGTTGACCCGGATTCCGTCGATGGAGGGGCACCGATGAGAATGCTTCAGAAATTAACCAGCCTCCTCTGGAAATACCGAGCCCAAGTGAGAACCGCGATCACCCCCGCGGAGGCGCGAGAAAAGACGGTGAACGACTTTCACGAACTGTATTACGATCTTGGTCCCCAAGGGAAAACCTGGGGTGACACCCGATGGTTCGGCGTCCGAGCCGGCAAATGCCCGTTGGATCTTTGGTTGTACCAGGAAATCCTTTTTGAAGTGAAGCCGGACCTGATCATCGAGACAGGAACGGCCGAGGGAGGAAGCGCTTTGTTCATGGCGTCGATGTGCGAACTGCTCAAACGGGGCCGGGTCATGACTGTCGACATCGATGACAAACCCCGCCCGCCGCATCCGCGGGTGACGTACCTTTCTGGTTCCTCAACGTCCCCCGCCATCATCGCGCAATTCGAGGCCGCCCGGGCAGGCGTGGCTAATTGCCTGGTGGTGCTGGACTCAGATCATTCAAAAGCACACGTGCTCGAAGAGCTCCGGCTCTACAGGAAATTCGTGAGCCTGGGGAGCTTTCTGATTGTCGAGGATACCAATGTGAACGGGCACCCGGTGTTTCCGGAGCACGGCCCGGGCCCGACCGAGGCCATGGAGGCGTTTTTGTTGGAGAACAAGGAGTTTGAGATCGACGAATCCAAGCACAAGTTTCTCTTGACCTTCAACCCGCGCGGCTACCTGAAGCGAACCGCCCGTTGACGTTCTGGACCATGAGCCGAGAACCCTCCGCATGACAGCGCCGTCTCCATCAACCGGAAGTCCCACAACGAAGCCGGCTGCGAAGGCCGTTAGCCCTCGTTGGGCGTGGAGTTTGTTATGGA
>CANLCA010000179.1 GCA_947487925.1 Verrucomicrobiales bacterium
GCCCCTCGGCGCAGAAACTCCTCAGCGCGCTCAAATGCAGGCACCTTATCTGTAAACAAAGGCTTGAAAATGTTCAGAAACCTCGGCTTCGCCGGCTTCCGAGTGAGCGTGATCACCTGCCCGCATCGGTAGAATAGTTCGACGAAAGGGATCAGACGGAAGTTCCAATCAGCCAGAAAATGAATCCTCCTGCCGTTTCGAGCAAAAAATAGCAGTGCCGGCACAAGCAATACTTCCAATGCCTGGCTGTGATTCAGCACGAGGATGAACGGGTCGGACGGCACGTTCACGTTGGCAAGGCCCCGGACATCGATGAGTCGGCTTCGGAAGCCTGACAAAACTCCTCGAACCAGAAAACGCGTGAGCGCATCCCCATCCAAGTGAGGCAAAGGCTTAGACCAAATCTCACGAATGGAAGGCAAACAATCCGCCGCTCGAGAACCATCCCGAAGCGCGATCGACGCTTCCCTTCCAGAGATATAATTGTCCTGCTGCGTTAGCATCACCCCAAATTCCCAATACCGACCGTTTGAGCCAAATATGAAACCTTGCACTGGACGGATATTCATAGGCAAGCCACGAGGCACACCTCCGTCGTCAGAAGTGATACGGATTCACAAAAACGATGGCAAGCTTCCATTCCGTCCCCACCTCCTCATTTCAAAACCTCCACAGAAGCTCGCCTCCCCCTCAAAATCAGTCTATTTGACGTCCATCCCATTCCTCCTCAAAACGGCAGTTGAACGGGGTGAGGTTTGACAAAGAGCTGGATGAAAGAGGATTGACGAGGAAGAAAGCAGCTCCATTAAGGATCTGGTGAGCGACTTGAAACGATTTCATGGGCAAGAAGCTGCGAAGATTCACCCGGGGCAACTGCCGTTTTGAGGTTCTTGCGTTAAAGACACTTTTGACGACTGCCTGTAGATGCCACCCCTGGTTCGATGAGTTATCAGGAACCAGATTTGCGACCATGGAACCAGGGAGCCGAGCCGTCCCCGCCGAACCCGAACCAGTGCACAACCTCAAGGCGTCGGCGATTCCTTCACCAAACTCAACACCGCTTCCTCCAGGATGTCAGCGGTCCTCTCCCCGAGGGAAGTTCGAGTCACATACTCGTAGCGTTTGAAACTCCCGAAGTCCTCCTTGGTCAATATGTATCCAAAAGCGTCGTTGGTTAGGCCAAAGAGAAACCTGTGTTCTCCACGCATGTTGCGCTTCAAATAATAGCCGATGTTCGGCAGAGCTTCCCCAGGAATTGTCACGATCTGCGAGTTTCCAACGTTCACCAGGTTCAGCTGCGTGCTAACGCGGCCGTCCTCGGTGCCTTGAAACCCCAACGGCGATGCCTTCATAATATTCCGCAGAAGAGGTGAATCCACAGGGAAATGGATGGTTCTGGAGGCACAGAAGAGCTGGGGTTCAGTTTGCAAAGGAGCCTTTGAAAGGATCCTTAGCGATTCGTCGGCAAGCAAGCTGCCGATCCGAACACACTCCGCCCAGGTCCGATGCTCTCCGCCTGTCGGGGTGCGGTTGTCAGCAGTCACCATGCCTCCCTGTGCACCGTTCATAAAAATGCCCACTCCTCCGCCCTGGGCCTCGATCCGTTCATAGAGGGGACCCACAAGATCGGGGCTCAGGATCCCCGCATCGGAGCCGATCACCTCAGGATGGATCGCAAAGTTTACGAGTGTCGCAAAAGGTTTCCCGTTCTCGCCAACGAGCTGCAGTAGGTGGCAACGGGAATCATAGAGCTGCTCCGCGTAGTAGTTGTAGGCTATTTTGCCGCGTGCTTCTCCAGTAGCCGCTCTCAGTCTGGCTGGGCGTGCCTGTCGAAAAGCTTCGCCAATGGCCTCTGCCATCTGGTTGCAAACTTTGTCCAAATAATTCAAATCTGCCGCGGTGCCCCCCTTTCCATCCGGAAAACCATAGCAGTCCGGCGCACTGTGCGTATGAGTCGCGCCAATCAATATGTTCGCCCCTGGAATCTCTTTAACCCGACTCCGTACCCGGTTCCCGAGGACGGAAGGAAACCCAAGAAAATCCGCGCTAACAATTGCCACAGCCACTTTGTCGTCTTTGAAGACCAAGGCGCGAACCGTGAGTTCCCCTTCCTTTTTTCTAGCCGGATGAGAGGGCCCTACTCCACCCGACACAGGGAGGAGCGGGTCAGGAGTCACCACCCGCACCGCGATCCCAGCCTGGAATCCAGCATTGGCGTCCGCCAAACCCATCCCCAATGCCAGAATCCAAACGCACCTAGACAACATGCTTCTCGTCATCATAGACACTCGATTTCCCGCCTTATGCCGCCAAGAGGCGTTTCAGCTCCGCGAGCAGACGAGGCACCGCGGTAAACGCGTCCTCAGCCGCTTCATACTCCAACGTCACAAAACCCCGGTAGCCAGCGTCCTTCAAAATCTTCACCAGACGGGGGAGGTCGGCAAGAACCTTCGACTTTCCTCGGGGTTGGATCTCGGACTTGATCTGGACATTGACCGCGTAAGGAGCGCACCGCATCAGATCGGCGTAGGGATCCGTGGTGCTAAAATTACCCGTATCCAGGTTCACTCCAAGCCAGGAACTCTTCACGGCCTTGACTATCTCGAGCAAGCCATCGGGCTCCGCAACAACGCCCCCATGGTTTTCGATCCCCAGAAACACCCCGCGCTTGCCTGCGTAATCACAGCATTCCTCAAGAGCTTCCACACAGTGCTTCCGGGCCTCCTCCTCCGATAGCTTGCCTCTGTCCCCGGCGAATACTCGCAAGTGCGATCCGCCCATGGCAAAAGTATGGTCGATCCATCGTTTGACGTGCGCCATTTCTTTGTCACGCTCATCACCCTTCGGCATCGTAAAACGGTTCCCCACCGCCGAACCGCTGACGACCATCCCATTCACAAATGTGCGGCGCCGTATGTTGGCCAAAAGCTCTGGCGTCACCGATTTCGGGAAATAATAGCTTGTCAACTCCACGCCGTCGCAATGGTTTGAGGCGCAAATATCGATGAAATCGAGAATGGAAATGAGCTTGTCCACAGGCGGTTGACGCTCCCGATTGTGGCTTGAATCGATGAAATTATCCCGAAATGAATAGGCCGCCAAACCCAACAAAAGTTTGCTGGGAGAACGGCGTAAAATAGGTTCTGCGGACCTTAGCTCCAAACCACTACCAACGCTGCCCCAGACCGCAGCCGCGGCCACGGCTCTGGATGCACCCTCCAAAAATAACCTCCGACTCGTCATAGGCTTCAGGTTCATAAATCCAGATTAAGCCGCATCGCGAAAGTGGCCGCCAGCAAAAAGCAGAAAGCTTTAGGCTCGGGACTCCTGACATGGCGCCTTGGATTCAGGCTCGCGAGAAATTTGACGAACCCAGCGGAAGGGTGTTCACGTCAGAACCAGGTAGGAAAATTGCGCGGCGATGTCCGCGCCGCGTTCAGTGGCGGGATCAGGGCCATCTTTTGTTTGAGTATGTCACGTTGTTTGCTGCGCTAGGCAATTCCGCCCGTGTCTGCAGGGTCAGGGACGGTGCAACGCACCGTCCCTCCGCGAACCCTTCCGGCCGAGAGCAGCGCCATCCATCTTCCATAAGGTCAAGCGTCATGAGGCTTTCGCGCTTAAACTCTCAGCTTTTCCACCGCCCAATCCCCTCCATCCAACGGCAGCCCAATTTTCACTTTCTCATTTCGGCGTTCAGTTTTCAATTCTTCCCTCCTCCCCCCTACCGCTGTAATCGGAAAAACAGTGTCCCGGTGGAATCCGGTATCTTGAAAAGGTTCTCGGAAGTGATCGATTCGGGCGCGCCCTCCACGGTTCTCCACGCCGTCGGATCACCCAAAACTGGGGCCGAAAAAAGCCGCCAACCCCCAGACACACCGGGCCATGCAATCTCCAACCCAGAACCAGCCCTCCGGACGGACAACGAGGGAGGCGCTTGATTTCCAAGGGATACCCCCACCACTCTCAAGTCAAAGCGCACGTCTGAGGAAGTCGGGCTCGATTGATGCACTTCCACCGCAATAACATTGGTCCCTTTCTTCAGTAGAGTCGGGTCCAACGACCCATCAAAAGTCGTGAACTCATCCAACCCGCTCACCGTCGAAGATGCCCGCGTTGTCGCCGTGATGGTCCCGGTGGGCATGTTGCTTCGAAATACTTCCTTGCCATTGAGATAAATCACCGCGCCATCATCTCGAACCAATCCCATCGTCGTACTCGTATACATCGCGGGGTCATCCACTTCGAACGAGTGTCGAAAATAAGTGGTGAGATGTTTGTTGTTTGAGTCTGCTCCATACCGAATGACAGTCGCCACATCCGTATCGCCGTAGCCTAGCTCCGCAGGTCCTTCACGCCAGCTTGAGTCATCAAAATTGGCTGCCCGCCACCCGGTTCCTTGATTCGAACCGTCGTCGAGGAATCTCCAGACAGCGCCCAATGGAATGAAGGTGACGTCGATCTGTTCAATCGGAGGAATTGCGTGAAAATTGACTCCCGTGACATCCGATGAAAGCCTTAGCGGATTCGAAAAGCCATCCGACACAAACCCGTACCCTTCGAGGCGGGCCTTGATCGTGTAACTGCTCGCACTCAACCCTACCAAACGGTAGACACCATCAGAATCTGTCTCGGCGGTTTTCGAGGATGTGGCCGTGATCCGCACCCCCGCTAAGGGACGTCCGTTCAAAGTGACCTTGCCATTTATGGTGTAGGTGCCGGGATTTCCCACCCGCACAGAAATCGATTTCACCGTGACTCCGCCGCGCATGTCCGAAACCGAAATGCGAGCCTGGTAATCCCCGGCGGTCGCCCAAGTATGCAGCACCTCCGACTCGTTCAACCCCGTAGCTTTGTCGCCGAATTCCCATCCATACGCCAGTGGGTCACCATCGGGATCCGATGCGGATACCGAAAGCCGGGTCGCCGCACCGGCGGCAGTCTGAATAGTGCCCGAAGCCACCGATACCACCGGGCTCCTGTTCCCGACAAAAAAACCACGATAAACGGCCACATCCATCGATTCGGGACTCGTTCCTCCCTTTCCCAACACCGTGATATGTACCCCCGCCTCCCGGTCTGAGAAAGTGCGCCCAATCATCAACGGCGAAT
Organism: Verrucomicrobiales bacterium; assembly: GCA_947487925.1. Lineage (GTDB taxonomy): Bacteria > Verrucomicrobiota > Verrucomicrobiia > Limisphaerales > F1-80-MAGS106 > F1-80-MAGS106. Next base: position 5,110 of record CANLCA010000179.1, read on the forward strand.
CATCCTTGCCATCCACTGATCCGGGAGTTGTGTCCAATAGTTGGGTGCTTTGATTGCCTGTTCTGCCCCAGCGAAGCCCCACACCATCCATCAGCCATCGATTGCTCGTGTAACGTTGACGGAATTCCACCCAGTAGTTCGTCGACGATCCGCGGGCAATCTTCAACGCCCTCACTCCTCTGCTCTCGCTCAAGTCTTGAGGAAAAATGCGATACTGGCCGTTGAAAGTCACCGTAGTCAAATCCGCGTTGCCCATCCAGTTGAGGTAGTTCTTCGAACGCGCGTTAAAATGTTTCATTCCCGCGCTCGCCGACCCCATGGTGTCAAATTTGTCACCATACTCCACTTCGCTCCCACTCCCAATCACGCTCAATCCACCAGTGTCCCAAAAATTCGCATGGTTCAGTCCAAAATTATGCCCCAACTCATGAGCCGCAACACCCAACGAAGCCGGCCCGCGCATCCAAGCTCCAGCGGACCCGACAATCCCCAAGCCCGCCCAACCAAACCCCGACACATTGCCCAGGCACACGAGGTCCAGCTCATAACGACTCAAATCGTAACCTGCCGTGCGGGCTGCCGCTCGCGCGTCGGCCCGCAGCTTGGTGGCGTTGTTGTTGGTTCCGTAAAAGGATCCGGCCAACGGCATCCGCAGGGTTGGCGTCATTGCGGACCCAGCCCCGATCAACGCAAAGGAGGTCTTGTTATAGGAAGATTCGGCAAAAAAATCCCTCAACCCAACGACTAGGTTCGTGCCCGCGCTGTCCGAAAATGAAGCTCCAGTGAAATCCGAAAAGTCCACACGAATCAAGAGTAGTTTCTTCTCCCCCAATGTCCATGAACTCGACGCCAAACTCGCTTTGCCAATGCCGTTGGAGTCGGTCTCGATCTCCTGCTCAACCAAGGTGTCGTTCAGCACTCGAGCGTGCTCCACGCCGCACAAAACGACCTCATGCTCCCCGTCGCTAACCAAAACAGCCCCGAGGTCTGACGCCGCCGAAGCGCTGGATAGGGAGCACACCGCATCAGCCACAATACCTCCCCGCTCTTCTAACTCCCCGGCCGTCAAAACTCGAACAGCAGCCTCATCCAAGGCCAAGGAATTGCCCACCACGATCCCATGAATCGGTATCTGCCGCTGAGTCGACTGCTCCGAACGCCTGCCAAAAACCCACGCCTGGAAGGTCTCCTCTCCCACGTGAACAAACCGAGTCA
>CANLCA010000180.1 GCA_947487925.1 Verrucomicrobiales bacterium
CTGGTCAGGGCAAGGGTGTCAGGTTGCTTTTTCACCAGGACTTTCTACTTTCGTTCGGGCTTTTGAAGCAAGCGGCAAAGCTCACTCAAAATGGTGAACAAATATAGTAACGTGTTCAATATAGGCATTCAGAACACCCTGGTTTACAGGGTGAATTTTCTGGTGCGCGCCTGTTTCGGACTCATCCCTTTGAGTGCCACCCTTTTTCTTTGGGACGCCATTTATAGTTCGAAGCAACCTGGTGGGAATGTCTCAGGCTACATCTTGAGCCAGATGGTTTCCTATTACCTCATAGTCACCATCGTCGATGGCCTCACGGCCGTGACGGAGGATGACTGGCAGATCGCCTCCGACATCAAAGACGGGAATATCAGCCAGTTTCTGGTGAAACCCATCGATTACTTGTCGTACCGACTCGCTCTTTTTTTCAGCGGGCGGCTGGTTTACATGCTCGCCGCTCTGGTGCCCATCGGTCTTTTCATCTACTTCAAACGGGCCGATTTTGTCCTGCCCGCCGATCCGTCGACGTTCGCCTTGTTTCTTTTGTCCGCCTTCCTGGCGGGTCTGTTGCAGTTCTTCATTTCCTACACCATGGCACTGTTAGCCTTTTGGGTGACGGAGGTGTCGACCTTCATTTTTATACTTTTCGCCTTTGAGTATATTGCCGGAGGCCATATGTTTCCGCTGGACATCCTGCCCCCATCGGTTGTGGCGGTGTTGAAGTTCACGCCTTTTCCCTATGAATTGTTTTTCCCCGTGAGTGTTTATTTGGGGCGTGCCACCGGGGCAGAGCTGTCCCTGGGGTTTGCCATGCAGGTTTCGTGGGTTGGAATCGCCTATCTCTCGGCGAGGTTTGTGTGGCGCCGTGGGATCATTCGTTACACGGCAGCGGGTGGGTAAGCTTGAACTTCTGGATTCCAACTGTCGCTACCTGAGTTCTCAAACCAAATGGCCATGACGCCTCTGTCAAAGAACGGTTTCGGGTTTTGTCTTACAAGGATGCTCGTCGTTCGTTCGTTGGTTCGATATGGGCGAATCTACCTGGCTCTCTGGAAGAATTCCATCATTCGAGAGATGGGGTTCAAGTCAAATTTCGTCCTTTGGATCGTCGTCGAAATGATCTGGTTTGCCCTCCAGCTCGGCTTCATTCACGTCATCTACGAACAAACCGACCACATCGGATCGTGGTCGAAGTGGGAAGTGGTCTTCTTGATGGGGGTCAGCCATTTTATCCAACAGTTGTTCACCGCGTTGTTTTTGAATAACTGCACCCAAATCTCGGAGCACGTTCGAACAGGACGGTTGGACTTCATTTTGTTGCTCCCAGCGAGCACCCGGTTTTTGCTTTCTCTCCGGCAGGTGGACCTGGGAGGTTTTGTGAATGCTGGCAGTGCTTTGATGGTGATGGGTTACGCGGGATGGCATCTTGGACTGCATCCGACTCTGGCCCAATATGTCGCGTTTCTGCTCCTTTGCGGGGTCGGGGTCATGATTCATTATTCCCTGATGTTCATCATGGCCAGCATCAGCTTCTGGACAGTCCGTGCGCAGGGGATTATCTGGGGATATTACAACTTGTTTAATATCGCGCGACTTCCCGATGAAGTTTTTCATGGGGCCTACCGTCGAGTGTTCACTTTTGTTCTGCCGATGTTGCTTGTGTCGAACGTGCCAGCCAGGGTTTTGATCAACAAGATCGGGACGCCAGGAGCCACCCTGCTGTTGGTTTTCATGTGCGCCGCCTGTTTCTGCGTCTCCCAGTTTGTCTGGAGATTTTCCCTCCGTCGCTACACCAGCGCGAGCAGTTGAAGTGACGGTGTCGAATCGGCGCCCCACCGGGTTGGAATGAAGTGGCCGAGAGTTGTCTTGCCCAGAGTTACGAGACCCAACGCGGCTGAAAAACAGGGCCTAGTCCGTGTTTCGCGAGCAGATCCATGAAGGTGGCGATCCCGCGCTGCTCATCGGTGCCCAGGTGATAGTGGATGTGCCATCCGAGGTAATCCTGTCTGAAGCCCGGATCAAATTCGCTCCTCGATTGGATGATTTGATCGAGCGTTTCTACACCCAAATCCCGGGCCTCCTTGAGCTGGCGTTTGAGCTCATCGTTTTCGATGCCCCGTTTCAGTGCCCAGACGGCGTAGACGAAGGGCAACCGGGTCATTTCGAACCACACCGCGCCCAGGTCCCAAATCTGATGCGTTTGCTGCTCCATCAAAAATGTGATAGCGGGATCGCCTATGAGCAGCACGGCATCCGGCATGGATTCCCGAACTTCGTTGACAAGGGGTTCGAAACAAGGCGCCAATCCCCGTTCCGCAAGAAGCACCTTTAGCAAGCAGACGCTTGTGAGGGACGCGGGATCGCAATGCACAGTCTGGATCTCCTCGAGAGGACACCGATGAGCCAGGAAGACGCTCTTGACTTCGCCCAGTGATGCGACTCCAACACCGCTCAACACGTCGTAGCGATCCTTCAGAAGCACCTCAACCACGCTCACGAGCGCCGCATCCAACTTGTCCGCCTCCAACATGCGGGCCAACTGGGATGGAGGAGCGATGATCATGTTCTCTTCGATTCCACGTGTGAGTGGAACCGCGTTCAGATAAGGCACGGAACCAATGCGGAACGTCTGCTGGCTTTCAGCAAGCCGGATTTCCATTTGAAGCTGGACGGCGCGCTTTTCCCGGTTGAACTTCAGGGCGAGGTCGGCGGCTGATTCGGCCGGCGCCATGCGCAGTTTTGAAAGGGGGTCATCAGATGGGACTGACATGGTTCGAGAAAGGTTTCGCGGACTAAGAACCGGCTGATTCGTGGATCCGAATCCGGTCATAAAACGTGTCTCGTTGGACGGGGATCCTTCCCGCTTCGAGGATGGCTTTGATCATTTCAGACTCGGTTTGGGACTGGGGCGAAGTTGAACCGGCCATGTGGAAGATGTGTTCTTCCTGAATGGTCCCGTGGAGATCATCCGCTCCAAACTGAAGCGCCACTTGGGCGAGCTTGGTTCCTAACCCGATCCAATAAGCTGTCAGGTGATCGAAGTTATCCAGGAAGATACGGCTGATCGCCAGCGTCCTCAATGAGTCGAAACCAGTGGGACTGTGATGCACAGGAATCGAATTGTTGCCTGGTTGGTAGGCTAATGGGATGAAACCTGTGAACCCGTGCGTTTCGTCTTGCAAGGCCCGCAGCTGCCTCAGGTGATCGATCCTGTCTTCAAGGGATTCGATGTGTCCATAAAGCATCGTGCATGTGCTGCGTCCCCCGATTAAATGCCATTGTCTGTGGACATCGAGGTACTCTGATGCCGATTCTTTTCCCTTGGCGATCAAGGACCGGACTTCCTTTCTGAAAATCTCCGCGCCCCCTCCAGTTAGGGAGTCGAGTCCCGACTCCTTCAGAATCTGAAGTGTTTCCACAACCGATTTCCGAGCCAGCCATGAAATGTGCAGGATTTCAATCGCGGTGAAACATTTCAATCGAAGGAGGGGTGATAGCCCCTTCAGCGCCTGCAACATCTCGACGTAGTGCTCGAATGGGAGGCTCGGATGCAAACCTCCCACGATGTGGAGCTCCGTGACCCCTCGCTGCAGTGCGTCTCGCGCCTTTTCAACCATCTCATCGATGCTCAACTGGAATCCGTCTGAATCCCGCTTCTTTCGGGCGAACGCGCAAAACTGGCAGCTGAGGATGCAGTAATTGGAATAGTTGATGTAGCGATTCAGGATGTAGCTGGCGTGCAGGCCATTCCTACGTTGGTTCGCAAGGTCGGCGATCGCCCCCAACGCGTTCAGGTTGTTTGAACCAAACAATCGACCGGCGTCGTCTTCATCGATTCGCTGCCCCGTGGCCACTTTTTCGAAAATGTCCTCGAGGCCGCTGTTCCGGAGGGCGGCTTCTAGAAGAATTTGAATCGAACCCATGGGAAGATCACTTCGGTGGCTGTCGCGACGAGGAACACGATGCTGATCAGCACATTGAGTCGAAAGAAGGCGATATTCACCCAATTGAGACTCCGCCTGCGGGCGAGCCAATGTTCCATCAACAAACATAGCAGAATGATAAGGAGCCCCACGAAATAGGCGATGCGAAATCGGCAAACCACCCCAAAGATGCCGAGGAATCCCCACGTGAGAAGGTGGGAAAGGAACGCCGCCTTTAGGGCGTTTTTTGGCCCCCAGGCCACGACGAGCGACCTGAGTCCTTGTTTTTTATCGAATTCATAGTCCTGCAGTCCATAGATGATGTCAAAGCCGATGAGCCAGAAGAGAACCGCTGAGGCCAGGAGAATAGGGATCAGAATGCTCTGGCTGGCAGGGATCCATGTGATTTTTCCATGCACCGCGAGCCAAGCCCCCAAAGGGGACAAGGCCAACGCCAGCCCAAGCCAGACGTGGGTGTAATCTGTGAACCTCTTTGTGAGCGAGTAAAAGCAGACCATGAACAAGGCGATGGGAGACAGGTAAAAGCAGAGTGGATTTAACAAGTAGGCTGCCAGGATCAACAGGGCTCCGCCCAAGATGCAAACCATCCAGGCTGCTGCGAGCGAGATCTTCGCGCTCGGCAGGTGGCGGTCCCGGGTCCGCGGGTTCAATGCATCGAATTTTCGGTCAACGATCCTGTTGAATGCCATGGCGCAACTTCGAGCGCCCGTCATTGCCAGGAGGATGAGCAGGAAGATCCTCCAGCCAGGCCACCCTCGGTTGTCGCGTGCCGCGACCAGCATGGAAGCCAGAGCAAATGGAAGGGCGAAGAGCGTGTGCGAGAGCTTGATAAACTCCGCGTAATGCCCCATCGAGACTGTGACTTTCGAGGGCATGTTACTCTTCTTCCTCCCGCCACCTTGCCACAAGCTGATGGGGAGTTTCCAGGTGATCCAGGACCCGAGCCACCACCGTGTCCGCTACCTGGGAGATGGTTTGAGGGCGCGTGTAAAACGATGGATTCGCGGGTATCAGCGTGGCGCCCGCGAGCAGTAATAATTCGAAATTCCTCACATGAATCAAGCTCATCGGAGTCTCCCGGGGAACTAGAATCAGCTTCCTTCTTTCCTTCAGCATAACGTCCGCAGCCCGCAGTAGGGCATCTGAGCTAAGACCGTGAGCCACTCTTCCAAGAGTCCCCATGCTGCATGGGATGATCACCATGGCGTCAAACGCGTTCGAACCGCTCACAAAGGGAGCGTTCATGCTTTTCAAACCATGGGTCGTGACGCCCTCAGGCAGTCGCAACAAGTCCGGCAACTCTTCCTTGATCACAGAAGCCGCGTATTGGCTTTGGATGACATGAATCTCGTGAGCGCGGGTGTCGAGGTTGTCCAGCAGACGCTGGGCGTAGATCGATCCGCTCGCTCCGGTGATGGCTACCAAAATTCTCATAACACGCTGCGCGGGGTCAAGGTGGCCCAAGATTGTTCGCCACGCAATGTTCTCCTGCGCAAGCTCTCCGATCGTGGTTCGTACCGGTTGTGCTCCTTCTGACTTGTATGTCCGACGAACCTTCACACAATCGGCTCGTGTCAAATCCCCTTGGCGGACCTTGGTTGGCCCTACTCCCTCTCAGCCTGGCCGCGATGTGCCTGGTCACTGCCATGGGATGTCGCTCCGAGTTGCGATCAACCCCGAGTCGAGTGACGCCTTTGCCCGGTCCTCAATCGAGCGTCGGTCCTAGGAATGCCGAACCGGCTGGTGCCTCGGCCGTGCCCGGTGTGGAGGCTTCAAATCGGGTTCAAATCGAGCCTGTTCCGGACGTTGTCCCTCAGGAATCTCCTGCCTCGGGGGTCAAGATATCCACGAATTCTTGGATTTCTGTGAGTTCATGGTGCCTGACGAACGGTTTGCCTGGATGTGCGTTGGTGCTTTTTCAGGGACGGCATCTGCTTCAAGGTGCGGGCACAGCACTGGATCTTGTCCCCGGCGCCCCTCTCGCCAAGTGGCGTGGAGCAAATTGTTGGCTCGCTTTCCCGCTCCGTTGGGCTGCCTCCGGGGATCTGCTCGCCAATGCGATGGATATTGAGAAAACTTTGAAACCTCTCTTGAGCATGGCTCCCGTGCCGCCTCGCGGCATTTCCAAAGGCGTCCTCGTTCTCGACCCCGGGCACGGTGGGCGCAACGTCGGGACTCAGAGTGTTTCGGATGGAAAGTTCGAGAAGGAATTGACTTTGGACCTGGCGTTTCGGCTCTCACCACTTCTTGAAAGAAGAGGGTGGACCGTTGTGATGTCGAGAACCAACGATGTGGATATCAGCGTCGCCGAGCGTGTGGCCACCGCGGATTTGCATTCCGCAAAGCTGTTTTTGAGCCTCCATTTCAATTC
>CANLCA010000181.1 GCA_947487925.1 Verrucomicrobiales bacterium
ACGAGCGACGGGCGCGCAACATGTCCAAAGCGATGAGCAGGAGCACGATGCTGCCGGCTATTTGAAACGCAGGGATGGTGACCCCCAGAAACGTGAGGAGGAACTCCCCCGCGACAGAGAACGCCAGGAGCACAATCGCCGCGACGAAACAGGCAAATCGAGCCATCCGAACCCGCTGTGCGGGTGTGTCATGGGGCGTCATCGCGAGGAATCCCGGCACGACCGCGAGGGGATTCGTGATGACGAATAAGGAGGTAAAAGCCAGAAGAGTGAATTCCGATGAGTCCATGATCAGGGGCATTCAGAGCGACGACCCATGCGGGGGTAGACCCACAGCGCAAGGGGCGAGCACGGCGTCGCGCATGCCGTGGATGATCTTTTTGTTCGCCGGACAAACCGTGGCCAGGATTCCTCCCAACGATGCGCGCGCGTTGTCCGCGTCTCCCTGAACGAAGTAGTAGGGGCAGAGACGGGCGCGTCCCTGGAGGGACTGAGGGTTGCCCGACACAGGATCCCACCATGGGACCTGGACTAGGCCCGTCTTGTGAAACTGTTGCAGAATGAACGGCGAGGACTCGGCTCCATCGATAGCGCGATCGACTGCTTGAGCCCAGTCGGCCGACGAGAGATCACTTCCGAGAACCACTCCCCTGGATCCCCAGGCGTCCGGCGAAAAGCCAGAGATCTTTATGATCAGTTCTCGTTCCTTCTGGGACATTGACTTGAGCTGCTGCCAATCCGTGATATTGAGAACGGGGATCGCGGCATGGGGCGGCATGGGCTGAGGGTCTATGATCCAGGAATACGGAACTCGTTTTTGAAGGCGGTTCAAGAAGCCCTCTCCCAACTCCTGGCGCCAAAAACCCCTGAGGTTCCGATTCCACAGCAGAGCGAACAACATCTTCTCCTCGAACAACGGTTTTGGCGGGGGCGTCAGCAGGATTTCACGATCCCGCGCTCTTTCGAAAATGCCGCGGGCATTGGCAATGGCCGGGGCATCGTAAAGCTCGAAGAATCGGTAGACGGCATCGTCCTGGCCAAATTCATTGTAGGATGAGTCGCGCACCTTGAACCGATCCTCGCCGAGTTGGGAGGCGAGCCATTCCATTTCAGGACGGTACGTGGATGATTCCTCCGAGATGACGATATGAACTCGTGGCGCGGCACCGAAGAGGTTTCTGAACCCTTCCTTCATGCCGGAGGGGCCACCCACGACTTGATATGTGCTTGTGTTGGCAGGCGATCCGGGGCCATGGAGGGGGAGCCTGGAGTAGGTATCGTTCAGCCACGCGGTGAGGCCGATGCCACCCGGGACGCTGTCCAGTTCGGTGATCACAAACCCATTTTCGGTGAGGAGGATATCTGGGCGGATGACCCGGGGGACGTCATTTTTGAAGCTTGAATGCCGTTGGAAGGCGAGCAGTTCCTCAGGTTTCCCAAGGTCCAGCCAGCGACTCACCCAGCCCGGCTGTTTCCCGGCGACGCTGAGTCGGTAGAGTAAGTTGGCCGCTCGATTGAATTGCAGAAGGACGCGGCCCAGGCTTTGCAGTTCGTCGAGCAGGTCTTGGGAGATCGTGAACGGCCGGATCGCGATACGCCAGTCATGCCCCTCGAACAGCCCATTCGAGGGCAACTGCGATTGCACGAATTGCGCGTCCTCCGATTCCTGTGAATTCGTGATGTTCAAGGTGCTTTTAAACCGGTCGTCGACGCGCCACTTCGCGGGTCAGCTCCGGATCTGGCCATTGCCGAAGCCCAGCCACTTGTAGGACGTTAGCTCCTCAAGGCCCATCGGGCCCCGCGCGCCAACCTTGTCCGTGCTGATGCCGATTTCGGCCCCCATGCCAAATTCCCCACCATCGGTGAACCGGGTCGAAGCGTTCCAATAGACCGCTGCCGAATCCACCCGCCGCATAAAATCGCGTGCAGCGGCTTCGTTGCGCGTGATGATGCTGTCCGAATGAGAGGAGCCGTAACGCGTGATATGCTCGATGGCTTCCTCCAGGCCATGCACGACCCGGACGTTCAGAATAGAGTCGTTGTATTCGGTGAAATAATCTGCCTCCGATGCGGGGCGCAATTTGAGCGTGGGGATGGGCTCGATGGACTGGCTGGCAGCTAGAATCTGGAGAGCTTCCGGATCGGCCCTCAATTCCACCTGTTTGGCGGCCAGGAGGGCCGCTACGGCGGGAAGGAAAACAGCGGCGACGGAAGCCTCGACCAGGAGAGTCTCCGCGGCGTTGCAAACAGCGGGTCTTTGAGTTTTTGCGTTCAGCACAATGCGGGAAGCCATTTCGAGATCGGCTTCAGCGCCCACATAGACATGGCAAACGCCCTTGTAATGTTTGATCACGGGCACCTTGGAGCATTCCACCACGGCCCGGATCAGCCCTTCCCCACCGCGCGGCATGCACAGGTCGACGAGGTCGGTGTGGGAGAGCAATTGACGAATCGCTTCCCGGTCCGTGGTAGGAACGACCTGGATCGCGTGGACGGGAAAATTGGGGAAGGCGGTTTGGGCGGCCTGCACCATCAAATGAGCGATGAGTTTGTTGGAATGGATCGCTTCTTTGCCCCCGCGAAGAATCACGGCATTTCCGGACTTGAAACAGAGGCTGGCGGCATCGGCGGTCACGTTGGGTCGGGATTCATAAATGATGACGATAACGCCGAGAGGCACCGAGACTTTTTGCAACCTCAGCCCGTTGGGTCGCACGCGTTCTTCGAGCAACCGACCCACCGGATCCGGAAGCGCGGCCACTTCGCGGAGTCCCTTGGCCATGGCATGGATTCGGTCTGGATCGAGCTGGAGCCGGTCAAGCATGGCGTTCGAGAGACCTTCGCTCCGGCCGAACTCCAGGTCCTTTCCATTCTCCAGCTGGATCTCGGGTGCAGCCTGTTCCAACGCGGTGGCCATGGCTTGCAGGCACAAGCTTTTCCGAGCGGTGTCGAGCGTGGCAAGTTGGCGTGAGGCCACTCGGGCTTGCTGAGCCAACTGTTTCATCTGTGCGGCGAGATCCATGCCTGTAGGTTCAAGCAAATGGTTGCGAGAGGAAAGGGTGAACTGCTAATTCACGATATTGTAGGGCGTTTGACCGAGCAGGACACGGCGACAGTTTTGGCTTCCTTTGACGCGCATGTCGACCAGGCCTTCCTCGGAATAAAAGGCGGCATGGGGATTCACAATAATCCGATCATGCGCCGGGTGGTTTGGATCCCTCCACGCGGCGATGAACGGATGATCGTCGCGAGGGGGCTCTTCTTCCAAGACATCAATGGCAGCTCCGCCCAAGTGCTGTTGTTCGATGCCTTCGAGTACCGCATGCACATCGACGACTGCCCCGCGGGCGGTGTTGATCAAGAAAGCTCCAGGTCGCATTCTCGCCACGGTCTTGCGATTGATGAGATGCCTTGTTTCCTCGGTGAGAGGACAGTGCATGCTCAGGATGTGGGATTGCTGGAGCAGATCATCGAGGGATTCCACGTGCCGGACACCCAAGGACTTGTCACGCCCTTGGGGTGCGTGAGGGTCGTAGTAGGCCACATCCATGCCCAGGGCTTTGGCGCGCAGGGCGGTTGCCGTGCCGATGCGTCCGATGCCTACAATGCCGAACACCCTTCCGCGCAAGCGGTGTGTGGGCTGGATCTGGGTGTAGATCCACGGACCCTGTTTTCGCTGCAGCCGGCTGTTGAGATAATGAATTCCACGCGCCAGGGACAGCGCCATGCCTATCGCCGTGTCCGCAACGTCCTCTGTGCCGTAATCCGGCACATTGGCGACGGGGATGTTTCTTTCCCGGGCTGTCAGGTGCGCCACGTTGTCGTAACCCACACCGCAACGGACGATGAGTTTGCAACCCCTGAGGCGTTCGAGGGTTTTGGGCGAGATGGAGATAAAGTGGTACAGCATGATGGCAGCGGCGTCCTCGATCTTGCCAATCAGATCGTCTTCGCAAAAAGCATTGAGGGCGACGACCTCGGCGATGTCGCCGAGTATCCGGCGCTCGTAGTCGAGCGGTTCTGAGATAAAATCTGCTACCACCACTTTGGGTTTGGAATCCATGGGCAGAAGGATACAGCGTTTCCGTTTTCTTTAAAGTGGAAGTTTGAACCCTCGAACCGTCGCGGTAAGGAGGCTGAACTGTAACCGAAACACAGGGAAATGGGGAACCTGCCCGCAAAGTTGACTCTGGTGTGAAGAGCCTTTTCCCAATGGCGAACAATTCCAGAGGCAAATGTCTTGGGTATTCATTTGCTTGGTTTCCTAACGAGAGCAAGCGACGACCAGATCTTGCCAGAGGAAGGTTAGCCAGACTTGTCAGCAGTCCGGAGGATAAGGACATGATAGAGGCAGGCCTTCTCTGGTTCTTCGATAAAGAAGTCGAACCGAACTTGGAAGCTTTCCCATCGCGAACGGTTGAGAGCTTCTGGGTATCGGGACCGCAATGCCTGGCAGAATCAGCGGGTTTCCGATGGGCACTCGGGCCGACCCTCCACGGCTTCGGCTTTATGCGCGGCTTGGGCAACGTTTGGGCGCAGCATGTGAACGGTCATCATTAGGTTCAAATGCATTGGAGGACGAATCATGAAAAGTTCTTTCACACTCAGGATAGTCCTTGCTTTCCTCCTCCTACAAATCGCGGTCAACGGCGCCGCCTCGCCCCCCACGAACTGGACTACGACCCTGCCTGAGACGGGCGCTACCGTCAGCTATGCCATCGACAGCTTCACTCTGACCAGCGCGATACCTATTTCAGCGGAAACAGCCGCTGTCGCGACAAATTACGAGCTACGCGGCGCTGGCGCCGACGACGTGTTCGGTGGCACCGACGACAAACTTTACGCCCTCGCGGCCGTTTATGACGGCAACGCCATCGTCACGATCAGGGTTACAGACGGTCCTGCGCAACCGGGCCGATGTCGATTCTCGACAAAAGCGTCGCTCCTGGATCTTAATTCCCAACCGGTGGAGCCGTTCCTACTCGAGTTCAGCGTGGCGCATCCAGCCTTGGGCCGTCTGGAAAATACCGAGAATGACGCCTACGAAGGGGCCACACCCGTGACCTTGGTTGAGACTCCGGCTGGAAGCGGCTTTTTGACCACCCTCGCATCGGGATCGTTCGAGCCCGCTGGCGACATGGACTGGTGGCGTTTCATGGGTGAGGCGGGAGAACACGTGGCGATATGGTTTCAGTCCGAGGATTGGGAGTCCCATCCTCAAATTATCCTCTGCGATGCGGCAGCCAACGTCATTACTGGTGCATACTCGCAATGGCAGTCCTACGCCTCCATTTGGGATTTCATCATCCCAGCGTCGGGGGCTTATCACCTCCAAGTCACTTCGACGTCGGGGCGTGTGGGGCGCTACCAGATGCGCGTGGATATCTCCCGTGGTCCTCAGTTCGAACGCGAGGACAACGGATCTCAAGGCGCCGCCAACATTCTTCAGTTCGCCACTTCGGCGGGTGGCTTCCGGGCACGAGCGGCGGGGATGTTGTCGGATCAGGATTCGACCCATGATTACTACCGCATACGCCGTTTGAACGCGGGCAACACGATACGATTGAAGCTCGAGTTCCCATCGGTGAGCACGTTGTCGGCGAACAACACGGTTCTCACTATCGAAGGCGAAAGCAGCAACGAATCGTTGGCGACCAGCACTGACGGTCAACTCAACCACGTGGTCGCCTCGGAGGGCGTCTATCTCCTCCGGATTTCGGCAACGAGCGGGCAACAAGGAGTGCGCGCGCTCTATTTGGTGGATGTGGAGGTCGTCGATGGTTCACCGCCGGTGATCACTGAGTCCAGCCTACCGACGGAAGGAAGCACCAACACTGGCACATGGCAAGGGCAGCCGTTCACGCTGAGTTTTTCGGAGGACATGAGGGTCGAGACTGTGACCAACGCCGCGAACTACGAGCTTCGTAGTGCGGGGACTGACCGTGCGTTCAGCACCGATGATGACGTGCTTTACCCCGTTTTGCCGCAGCCCTACAGCGGCGGGCTGACAGCCACTTACTGGATTGGGGTGGGTCCATTGCGTCCCGGGCTCTACCGGTTTACCGCGAACACGGACTTAACGGACTTGACCGGGAACGGCCTGGCGGCGGCATATGTCAGGACTTCTGAGGTCGTGGAGGTCTCGGGCTTTTTACTGGAGAACGCGGTCAACGAAGTGCGCGAGAGCGCGACGAGTTTAGATCCGCTGATTGAGGATGGCGTGGGCGGCGGGGTGCGAGCGGGGTGGGGCCGCGGGACCATGGATCCAAACGGCGCGGATGTGGACTGGTGGAGCTTCACGGCT
>CANLCA010000182.1 GCA_947487925.1 Verrucomicrobiales bacterium
CCTCAATGTTGAACGTGAGCTTGGCACCTTGAAGGACCGCCTGACTGGGGATCGGGGCGAGTTTAGGAGGACGATTGGAGGCTGTGGCGTTGGGTTCTCCAGGAGTTGGTTGAGAGGTGGGTTCTCGATGGAAAAGTTGTGCATCGGGCATCGAAATAAGAGCTCCACCTGGAGGAAGATCCGTATAATCCAGATAATCCATGACCGCTGCCGCACCGAGCTGTGTCCGGCTGAGCGCGAGCCAAGCGCTGGTGGGATTCAAACGAAAACTGGTGTGAAGTTCCTTCGGTGTGGATTGCTCAGGCTGGCCGTCGCAAAAAACGACGAGGAATTGACGGGGTTGAATCATGGATCCTGGGGGAAAGGCCCAACGGCCCAAGTTGCCAAAGTTGTCGCTCAGATACCACCCGTCAAGACTCACCGCCGTAGGGCCAGAATTAACGAGTTCGATCCAGGGTTCACGTTGTCCCTGGCTATCCATGAATTGGCTCGTGTTCGCCGACACGAGCTCGTTGATCCAAATCGGAGGAAACTCGGGCAGCACGGCCGCCACGTTGTTTGGTCCGCCTGGCGTGAGGCTCGCGAGGGTCCCGGCTTCCAGATTGAGGCGGCAGCCGAAAACGATGTCGCTACTGGTTGGATTGACCTGATGCACCTCCACCGCCAAGACGTTGGTCCCTGCGATCAGGCTCGTGGAAGGGAGTGAGAACGGTCCAGCCCAGGCGGCATCGCCGACCGCGGCCCCAGGAGTTCGGAAGTCCGACCCGACCGTGTTAAAATCCACCAGCCCGGGCTCAATACCTTGGCGATGGACCTCCTTTCCGTTGAGATAGAAGACGGCCCCGTCGTCGAGGATGTTGCTGAGCACCAACGAAGCGCTCGAGGGCAGGTTGGGAAGGACGAAGGTGGTGCGAAAATAGTACGTGTTTTGCCCCAGTGTTAACGCAGTCGATTTCGGAGCCGGGAGAGTCGCTGTTTCCACGTAGAACAACGCGCGGCCCTGTGGCCAGGCGGCATCGTTGAAGGAAGGCGCAACCCACGTCGCGTCCAGCGGTCCATTTTGGTAGTAGCGCCATTGGTTTGTGATCGTAATGAGCTCACGCGGCCCACTGTAACCGGTCGCTGCCGCCCAGTTTGCCACGCGGTCGCGGTCGCGGCGATTGTCCACAACCTGGAGTGAAACGCCCCCGCTGCTCGCTGGCGACGGCCAGGGCGAGTCGACTCGAAATCTGAAGCGATCCACCCACGCCTCTTTGGAACCTGGTGCCACAAGTTTTATGTCGTCCTCGAGGATGCCCAGAGTGCCGGTCCAAGCGCCGGCAAGCAGGGGCTTGACGCCGTAAGCCGAGACAAATTTTGAGGTGTCGGCTGTCACGCACAAAAATGAGCCCGGGGCGAGCCGTGTGTTTTCTGGAAAAACAAAGCCAAAAGCTTTCCCCTGAAGCTGATAGCCTGAAATGTCCCACGCGGTTGCCATGGAGGAATTCGCCAGTTCGATGTATTCGGAACCCGGTACCAATGGCCGGTACATCACTTCGTTGAGAGCCACTCGAAACCGAGGTTCGATCTGGAGAGTCAAAGTCTTGGTGTCGCTGAGCGCATCAGGTCCATCGTCGTTAACGCGGATGGAGATGGCGTGACTGCCGGCCCCACCATCCTCCGGCGTTCGCCAGAAAAAAGCGCCCGTGTTGGGATCGATTTCCGCTCCAGCGGGCGCGCCGGGGAGGAGCGAAAAAGACAACCGTTGCGCCGGCAGATCCGCGTCGATGGCTGTCGCGAAGAAGCTCACCTGCGATCCTTCCTCGGCCGGAGGGACGGCGGGCAGGGTGAGGGTCGGGGACTGGTTGCGCTCGTTGACTGTCAGGCCGAAATTGCGCGCGATGCTCAGGCCGTCCGGGTTGTTTTCGGTGGCGCGAACGATGACAACATGGGCGGATGGTCCCTGTGCTTCGGTCGGCATCCATCTGAGGACGCCGCTGACGGGGTCGATCGCCAACCCGGCCGGCAGATTTCCTTCGATCGAATACGTGAGCGAGGCGGCTGGGTTATCAGGGTCGCTTGCGTGGATGGTGAACTGGAAATTCTCACCCTCGTCTAGTGTCTGTGGCAAGATTGGATCGAATACTGGGGGGTTGTTGACTTCGTTAATGGTGACTCGGAATGTTTTTGTATCCTGCAGGGGGATGAGGTCGGCATCAGTGACCCGCACAGTGATGGAATAGACCGCAGGTCCTTGGCTTTCAGAGGGGATCCAAGAAAAGTTGCCTGTGACTGGATCGATCTCGGCCCCCTCGGGAGCACCGGGTTCGAGGCTGAAACTGAGTTTGTTGACCGGCAGATCGGTGTCGTTCGCAAGGGCTTGAAGGCTCAACAGGGAACCTTCGTTGATCGTTTGGTCCAGGATCGCTGCGAGCACGGGGGGGCGATTGCTCTCGAACACGGTCACGCTGACTCGTTGTGCGGAAGTGCGCGGAGGTAGGCCATCGTCCGTGACGCGAACAGTGAAAATGTAGCTCGCGGGCCCTTGCTGCTCGGTCGGTGTCCACGTGAAGAGGCCGAGGGCGGACTCGATAGAGGATCCAGGAGGGGCATCGGCTCCGAGGCTGAAAGTCAACTTCTGTCCTGGGTCCTGGTCCGACGCGATGGGCGTGAAAGTGAGCAAGGATTGTTCGGTGACCGTTTGAGCGGGGAGGGGGTTGAGCGTGGGTGGGCGATTTCCGCCGGGGAGGAAGTTTGGGGCGCGAGGCGTGGCCACTTCGAACGAAAGCACGGCCCCTTCCGCTCCATCAGGGTAACGTCCAGCGCTGATGTCGCTTGTTTGTTTGCCATAGGTGATGCCATCGACGAGTTGCCCGTCTGGAGAGTAAAGACCTATCTGTCCTCCTTCGATCGCCAGCTTGAAGTTGGTGTGCAGATCGACATTCGCGGGATCATTCTGTTTGGGTTCCTTGTCCGCCCAGACCAACAAAAAACCGCCCGGTGGAATGACGTAGCCGGGTGGAACGACGAACTGGGTTGTGTTGGTCAAGTTGTCGGTGAGCCGATAGCTTGAGAGGTCGACGGCGATGGTACCGCCGTTGTGCAACTCGAACCAATCGTCGTGTTGGCCGTCCGTCGGATCTACGACTGCATTGGTGTTCCCAGCCATGAACTCGTTGATGTGAACGTTGATGTCCGGGAACGCAGGGTTATTTGTTGCTCCGGCTGTGACGTGAAAGAACGAACGTCGGCTTCGGGGTTCGCCATCCGGAAAGCTGCCAAAGCTGCGCCCCGTGCTGAGCTGTTTATAATCGAGATAATCCATCACTGCGGGGGCGCCGTCTCGTCCTTGCAAACGCACGAGTGCGACGGATCCATTGGTTGGATTCAAACGGAAACTGGAATGCGGAATGCCGGCGACGGTTTGTTGATTTTGCCCGTCGGCCCACACCACGAGGAAGCCTTTAGGAGCCAGAGTCGATCCACTTGGGAACTGCCATCGAGTGAGGTTGGTGTAAGCGTCTGTTAGGAAATATTCCGAAAGATCGATCGATTCCGTGCCGCTGTTGTAGAGCTCAATGAAAGGATCTTTTTCCCCTGCGTTGTCAGCGGGACCCGCAAGGTTGTTCGGGAGCACCTCGTTCAGCCAGAGCAGAGGGAATGGCTTGAGATCCTGGGTCACGCTGTTGCCGCGACCCGGCGTGGTTCGATTGAAATCGTCAGGGGTCTTCGCAGCCCAATTCGCAACTCGATAGGCGTCTCGCGTGGCATCGACGAGTTGCAGCGAAGAGCCCAAACCATCCGCTTCAAGAGGCCATGGCAACTTGTCATCATAGCGGACATCAGAGACAACGATGTTCTCCGATGGATCTGAGGAAGGCTGAATCAGTCTCAGGTGTTCCCCACCGTTATCGAGGGAACCTGGAAAAACGTCAAAAACTGGGATCGTGTTACCGTAAACATTGGCGAAGACAGAGCGGTCCGAGGCGAGCAATAGGTAACCGTTTCGCTGAATAATGGCCCCTTCGGGGAAAGTGTAACCGATACCATCAAGACGGTAGTTAGATAGGTCGAATGGAGTGTTGGAAGATCGGTTGAACAGTTCGATGAAGGCGGCTCCAGGGGTGGCTGGGTGATATTGAAGTTCGTTGATGACGACAAAATCCCAGGGGTGCTCGATCGCACCGTTGTAAGTGACAGTAATGCTCGCCTGTATGTTTGTCAGTGGCTGCCCATGGCGATCTTGACCCGTCAAAAGGAGCTTGTTGACCGGCTTGGTTAGGGGGACAACCATCGAAAATGTTTTTGGCGTTGTCCACGTGACAGGGTAGGGGATTCCGTTGACCGCGATGGTTGCTGCGACGAATGGGGCGCTGCCGGTGAGGGTAACAGTCGGAGAACCGGATGAAAAATCCGAGCCGCCATTGTTGGAAATCGTGAGCAGAGGGGCGTCGCTACTTTTGAGCTGGGTGATGATGTAGTTCCGTCGAGCGTTGATATACGTATAGATGCCGTTCGTGGAGGTAATTCCGGTAATCCCGTTTTGGAGGAGGGCGTTGCGGCGTGCGGCGATCTGAGGCGAATATTGTTCCGGCAACAGAGGCCCGTTGATCGCGTCGATGTAGGTTCGCCACAACGCCCGGCGGAAGGCGGGGCCATCATAAAGTTTGGTGTTAGCGATGGGATCCTGGCCGCCTGTGATCAGGGAATCGTTGACGCCGTTGCCCAAGCCGAGCACGAAATCGATGTCCCATGGCATGAGCTTCCAGCGTTCACCAGCCGCTTTGTAGGCAAACATGTTCTGACCCACGTTGAACGTGTAGGAATCCCAATTGCCGAGAATCCGATGATACGCAAACACGCGCATCCACTGCTCGATGTCCGCCAGTTGGAGCAACTTGTTGACGTAGTCAGTGCTGCTGTTGATCGCGTTGACCAGCTCGAAGAGGTTTGTGAAATTGTTCGCTGTGCCATCCTGGGGCCGACGCTGCCAGTTCCATCTGTAGCGTCCGGGCTTCAGAGTCCCTTGGCTGGTGAAGCGCTGCAATGTGGCACTCGTGGCGTCGAAGCTCAGGTTGTTGTCTTGGAATTCGAACCAGATCGCGATTTTGTGGAGGTCGCCTTCTTTGCCGAAACTCGGGAACCAGCTCTCGGCGTATTGATTGTTGGGTTGCTCCAAGTCTTCGGAGACGTTCTGGTGCTGGGCACCGTTGCGATAGACTCTTATGTAATGGCTGTTCAGGTAAGGGATTCCCAGTCTTCCAGCAAGCCATCCCGAGACTTGGCTTCTCAACCCGGTCTCCTCGCTCCCGCCGTTGCCCGTGGAGCCAAACACGCGATCCTTCGCACCCAGAAGCAAGTCATCCGCCGGGACCGTCACGGCATAATCTCCACCTCCCGAGTGATAGGGGCTGCCTTTGTCTCGGAATCCGGCATTGTAGATGATGCGAGAATTGCCATAAACCAAGGTGCAGTCGCGAAAGGTGTTGTTCAGAGCGTTGCTTCGTTTGCTTTGAGTGTTCTGGGTGTTCCAGATATGGTAGTGGGTGAAAGTGCCGAATGGAATCGGATCATCCCATCGGATCAGGCACTCCAACCCCGGGGTTGCCGCGGGGAGGATCGCATCGGGATTCGGAAAAAGTGACATGGCTGGAGAACTGGCGCCGTCCCGCGCTTCGATGCTGAAAGCAACCACGGTGGCTGCGGACCGGCCGCCGAGAGTTGCTGAGTAAATCCCGTCGCCTGCCAATTCGTCGCCTGCGCTGCCGTCATCCCGCATGGGAATGCTGGTGGTGGTGGCGGTCGGATCCACCCGGTAACGAAGGGTGAGACCTCCGAAACCATCGGGATCCGAGATCCGGCAGGTGACGACGACCGCCTGGTTGGCACGGGGCAGCGCGGGGCTGTGCGAGACATCGTAGATCGCGGGGCCAGCGTTGGCTACCAGTCGGCTATTCGGTCCTCCAGGCGTGCCCAGGTTGCGAGGGACATTCATCCGAACGGGCATTTCGACCCATCCCCCGCGAGTTCGAATCAGCACCTCCGGCCACCCTGCCAGCCAGCGCACCTTGGCGCGGATGGTCGCTGTGTTGCCAGATACCAGCCCGCTCGCCAAGTTGGCTCGGACCGCGTTGATGCCAGTATCTCCATCTCCCTGGCTGCGCACGTGCAGGCAGCTGGTGCCCGCAAAAGCTCCGGTCGTCTGGATGAATGATGTGCTGTGATTGCCGAAGAAACTCCAGCCGGTGGCGCCATTTTCAAAACCCGGGTTCGCCAATAAATTTGTGCTGCCAGCTTTGAAGATTTCAAAATCGTCCAC
>CANLCA010000183.1 GCA_947487925.1 Verrucomicrobiales bacterium
GTGCTATTGGGAGTCGAAGGGACGGAGTATGGGAAAGTGGATGTTGTCCGCATCGAACTGGACATGAGTGGAAAGAACGCCGTCACTTTGACTATCCACGAAACGCCCCAATTCAAGAACGTCCTGGTGTGGGTCCTGCCGACCTGTGTTACGCCGCACCTGAGCGGATTGGATTCAAATTGAATGCCGTGGACGAACCCGGGGCCGTGCATTTGATCGAAACATCAAGCCACTCTATCCTCCCACTTCAGCCCGGGCTTCGGCTGCCAACGCTGTCGAAAGGTATCGTTCCCCGGTTGAACAGGCGACCGTGACGATCATCTTGCCTTTGTTTTCCGGCCGCCGTGCTACTTCGAGGGCGGCGCAAACGTTGGCCCCTGTGGAAATCCCAACCAAAATGCCCTCTTCCTTTGCCAGACGCCGCGCCATCGCAAACGAGTCTTCGTTGCTCACTTGAACGCATTCAACAATTTGTGGGTTGCCGCTCGCATCCTTGAGATGAAGGTTCTTGGGAACAAACCCGGCCCCGGTCCCTTGGATCTTATGAGGACCTGGTTTTACGGGCTGCCCTGCCAGGGTCTGCGAAATGACTGGGGAATCCTTCGGTTCAACCGCCACCGCGGTAAAAGAAGGTTTCAACGGCTTGATCACTTCCACGCATCCGGTAATCGTTCCCCCGGTGCCGACGGCAGCCACAAAAATATCCACTTTGCCAGCCGTGTCCTCCCAGATCTCGCGAGCCGTGGTTTTTCGGTGGATTTCCGGGTTGGCCGGGTTCTCGAATTGCTGCGGAATCCATGAGTTGGGCGTCTCCTGAGCCAACTGATCCGCCCTCGCAATCGCCCCTTTCATGCCTTCAGCTCCGGGAGTCAGAACCAGTTTGGCCCCGAGCAGTGCGAGCAGCGTGCGCCGCTCCAAGGACATCGTTTCCGGCATGGTCAGGATCAACTTGTAGCCCTTCGCGGCAGCGACAAACGCCAGGGCAATGCCGGTGTTCCCGCTCGTCGGCTCGATGATCACCATGTCCTTTTTCAAAACACCCCGATCCTCCGCATCCTGAATCATCGCCATGCCAATGCGGTCCTTCACGCTTCCAAGGGGATTAAAAAACTCGCACTTTAACAGGATGGTGGCGTCAATGCCCTGAGTGACCCGGTTCAGTCGCACCAAGGGAGTGCGCCCGACGGTGTCCACGATGCTATTATAGATTTGGCCCATAAGAGGTTGATTAAATTAGGTTGAGAACTCGTGATCACCACGCCAAACGAGGACGGGAGCAGATCACGCTCCGCCCAAGCTGCATGGAAAATTTACGAACCACCGCTGCCCGCGCCCGGAGGGGTCAGGCAAAAAGGGCCTCAAACCTTGGCGGTCTTGGCTCTTGCAGCCGCTTTTTTGCGTTTTACGTGAGCGTGGCGACGACGACGTTTTTCGACCTTGCTGTGTTGTTTTCCCATATCAAGCTTTACTTTGCGATTCCAATACCGTTGTTTCTTTGACCAAATATGAAGATTAGGCGGCTCCGCTTCAACACCTATTTATTCAGCGTCTTTGCGTGCCTTTTTCTCGCAGCTTGCGAGACGACCAAGGAGGGGCGTGGAAAGAACAAGGAACTCACCCTCATGCGATTTCACATGGAGGTTAACCCCGATGGCTCTGAGCGGACCCAGACGGTTCCCGTCTTCCGCCAAAACCCGGTCATGGTTCACATCAACAAAGCCCCGTTCCTTGATGAAGGTAGCATCGCCAGAGCAGCCCTAGTGGACAGCCCCGGAGGTGGGTTTGTGATTTCTGTCCAGTTCAACCGCCATGGCACTCTCCTGTTGGACAATGTCACCACGTCATTCCGGGGCCAGCGCGCGGTGATCCTTGCCCTCTATGGCGAAACAAGGTGGTTAGGTGCCCCGCAGATCACCAAACGCCTCAGCGATGGCATCTTTACCTTCACACCCGACTGCACCCGAGAGGAGGCTGAGCGAATTGTTAATGGACTCAACAACGTGGCCAAGAAGCTGAAGGACAACTAGACACCCAGCGCCCATGCCGCAAGGCCCCACTCCACCCTCCCTCCTATTCTCGCCCTCACACTGGCTCTGGCTCCTGTTCCGACTCTCGCTCGCTCGGCCGCATCCGGGAGGAGCGATCCTCACAGGCTCCAGATTGGGGTTCAGCTCAGGGTTGATAGGGAGAGCGAGACCACGAGCAACAGCCGTGGCAAAAAGCGAAAAAGGGAACATCAACAGGGGCGTTTTGAAGGTTTTTGGTTGCCTCCTCCCCGTCGGGCTCCTGGCATTTCCCCTCGAGGCCATCTCCGCTGCCTTCCTGTTTCCCACGGCTAATCGCGCCCTCGTCAACCCGGGGGGGGAGAGTTCGTTCTTCGTGGGTACCGCGGGCAAATCCTGGACCAGCGGGCAGTTCGGGTGCGTGCGCTCAGGGGGTCATCAAATGCATGAAGGCATCGATATCCGCTGCCAGCGACGCGATGCCCGAGGGGAACCGAATGATCCTGTCTTCGCTTCAGCAGATGGCATCGTGGCCTACATCAACACCCGACCAGGGTTGTCCAACTACGGGATCTATGTCATCCTGCGACACCGCATCGAGGGCCTGGATATTCACACCCTTTACGCGCATCTGAGAGAACCCAGAAGCGGCCTCCGCACGGGTCTTTCGGTCAAGGCGGGAGACCCGATCGGTGTCATGGGCCTGACTTCGAACACGCGGCAGAGGATCTCCCAAGATCGCGCCCATGTTCATTTTGAAATAAACCTGCTGCTTAACGACAGGTTTGTTGAGTGGCACAAAAAGAATCACCCAGGCCAACGCAATGATCATGGACTTTGGAATGGACACAACCTGCTCGGAATAGATCCCGCGGCGATACTCAAAGCCCAGGCCGCGCAGGGCAGATCATTCAGCCTGCTCGAGCATCTCAGAAATCAGACCGAACTCTGCCGGATCGTGGTTCGCGACACTCAGTTTTCATGGGTGAACCGTTTCACGCCCCTCATCCGGCGAAATCCTATCGCCGATCGTGAAGGCTTCGCCGGGTTTGAGATCGCCTTGAATTTTAATGGGGTTCCTTTCCAACTCATTCCCCGCGCCGCTTCGGAGCTGAAAGGCAAGACAGGGATCGAACTCCTCAGGGTCAATTCCGCCGAAGCCCAATCCCGCGGCTGCCGCCGCCTGGTGCAAAAAACAAAGAAGGGCTGGGAACTGACCCAAAAAGGCATCAGCCTGATCGAATCATTGATCTACTAATTCCAATAAGCGTTGAAACAACCAACCGAGAAGGGATCGATGTCTTCCGCTGATCGTTACATCCACGGTTACAACGCCGCGGAGCAGAACCGGCTCTATGATCAAGCCCGGTTTCTTGAAGACAGAGTCTTCGACGGAGTCGATTTCTCATCCCATCATCATGTGCTGGAAGTCGGTTGCGGCGTCGGCGCCCAGACCGAGCTTCTTCTGCGAAGATTCCCGTCTCTGCGCGTGACCGGCATCGACCTTTCCCCCGCCCAGATCGCCAGGGCTCAACACCATTTCGAATCGTTGCCCGAACTCAGGGATCGATGCCGGTTCATAGTCGGCGACGCCGCCAGCTTGCGCCCCTCTCCCACCGACCCCTTCGATGGGGCCTACTTATGTTGGATCCTCGAACATGTCCCGCGTCCATTGGAGCTTCTCACCAACCTCAAGCACTTGCTGTCATCCGGCTCCAAAATCTGCGTGGCTGAGGTGCTCAATTCCAACTTGCACATCCACCCTCACCTACCCGCTTTGACGCGCTACTGGGAGGCCTACAACGCGCTCCAACAATCACTCGGTGGGGACCCATGGATCGGAGCCAAACTGGGCGACCTCCTCTCCCGCGCTGGTTTTAGCGGTGTCCAAGTCCGACCCCAACCCATCCTGCATGATTGCCGCGACCCCGAAGCTCGCGACCAAATGCTCGCCTACTGGCACGAACTCCTCCTCTCGGCGAGTGACAATTTGCTCGGCCGTTGCATGGTTCAAAAGTCCCTGATTGAACAGCTGGAACAAGAGCTTCGGCGCCTCCGACAGGATCCGGAAGCCATTTTCTTTTATGCCTTCATGAAAGCGGAGGCGCGGTCGTGACACGTGGTGCCACTTCGTCGCGGTTTCTTGGGGTCCTCGCAACCCTCCTCTCGACCAGCTTGGCCTCAAGCGCCGCGGTTGATTTTCGCAGGGACGTCGCCCCCATCCTCGCCTCCAAATGCCTGGGTTGTCACAACGCTCAACAGTCCAAAGGCGGCTTTCGTCTCGACACCCCAGAGCAGCTATTCCAAAGTGGTTCGAGCAAAAACACACCCGTTATTCCGGGAAAACCGGAACAAAGTTATCTCCTGACCCTTCTCCAAACCACAGATCTCAAACAAACCCTGTTGATCCAACAGCACGCGGACTGGGTGTTGTCTCTAGTCTTTACCTTGGACAACCACCGCCTGATATCGGCAAGCCGGGATCGATCCTCGCGCGTGTTTCTGACCGGGAACGGGGATCTTGATGCGACCTTCTCAGAGCACACAGCCGCTCATGCGGGCGCTGGCCTCACTCGCGAGACAGACAAGATCGTCAGCGGACGAAGAGACCACCGATTGCTGCCCTGGAACTTGTTCGACGGCAGGAAATCGTCTGACCATGCGCTGTTAAAGTCTGAAATTGTCGCCGTTTCATCCCAAGGCTCCCACGTCCTGGCTGCGACAGCAGACGGGAGCGTCCACCATTTCCTTCCGCCCAAAAAGTCCGGACAAGGCCCGATGGAGCCCCATCCGACGCGGGTTCGTGCCCTAGGTATCGATTCTTCGGGAGCCTTCGGCGCTTCGGGAAGCCGTGACGGCGAAGTCCGGCTATGGGACTTGGAGAAGAATCTCCTGCGCACCAAGTTTATCGCCTCCCCAAGTGGAGTGACCTCGGTGGCCACCGACCCCGCGAATGGACTCAAATCGATCTCATCCATCAATCGCACAACCAGAACATTCGTCCTAGCCACCCATGGACTGGATCGGATCCCGCTCGCAAGCGGCACGCTTCGGCTCCCAAAAGGAGGTCATATCCAGGGCATCCAGCTGAAGTCCGACCACAAAGACGGCACCGAAACGTTCTTTCTCTCGCATGATTCGGAAACAGTGGGATATATCGCCATCGCCCACCGCGCAAAGACGGCTAAGGGCGCCGACCCCGCCGTGGTGCGGCAAATCTTAAGGCTTCCATCCGACGGGAGACAACCCCCTTTGCGCCACCCCGGCGGGATTCAGTTGTTCGAAGATTTCCTGGTTGTAGGTGTGGAGGACAACCGTGAAAAACTCCGTTCACAAATCCAATTCTGGGATGTCTCGAACCCCCTATCGCCGAAGATTCGCGGTCCACTCACCATAACTCGCGAAAGCCCCATCCCGAAAAGAAAGACCGCAGGCGCCGTGGGGATCGTTCACCGCGGAACCCGGTTTCTCGCCGTGGTTGCCAACTGGGACTCGGAGGTCCTGGACGTTTACACTTCGAACGCCAAACCCCTCAGCGATGAAGCCTGCCGTTTCGATTTGAGTTGGTCCTGGGAGTCAGCTCTTGCAAATCGTACCGACTGGAAACCGGATCAATCCTGGGGCAAATACCAGGCAATCAACCTGCTCCATGATCAGGGCGGTCGACTGATGCTCGCGGGATTTTGCACGACCCAGGATAACCAGGACGTCATCGACTTGTTCGAGATCGAAGACACCGCTTCGGCATCGACGAGAATCAGAAAAGTTCAATCCATCGCAGCCTCGCTTCCCGAAGGCGTCCACTTCAAGTATGGAGGCGGTATTTCCATCGAGCCAAACCGCATGCACCGCCTCCTGGCAACTGGAGAATCTCTCCAACCTAACGGACCGATCACCGTATCTCCACGATCCCTCTAATCAGCAAGAATGTTGTCAACCCCTTGGGGCAACCAGTGGGACCCACTCTGGAGCACTGGTCCGCCCCTCCACCCCCTGCACATCAGGCCATGCCCGGTCGATATTGCAGGCTTGAACCACTCAGCACCGACCTTCATGCGTCAGACCTTTCCGAGGGCAACAAACTCGACCCGGACGGCCGATCCTGGACCTATCTCCCGTCGGGACCCTTCGCAACTTTCTCCGATCACCTCGACTGGTTGGGCCAGTGCGCCGAAAGCTTGGACCCTTTGTTCTTCGCCATCATAAACCTCAAATCACACAAAGCGGCTGGCATGTCGAGTTACTTGAGAATCTTCCCGGCAATCGGCTCGATCGAACTGGGGCACA
>CANLCA010000184.1 GCA_947487925.1 Verrucomicrobiales bacterium
CTTTGGGAGCTCGTTCCCTGGGGGTCGGTGTCAAGGAAGTCAAAGGGAGCAAAGAGGCACCGTCCGAGATCATTCTGGAAATCGAAGGGGGAGAAAAAGTTCAAGTCAGCGCTGAGAAACCGTTCAGCAAGACTACGGGCTACATGGCTGATCTCAAGTATCCACCAGAAAATAACCGGCTTTTCAAAAATATGCGCGTCGAACAAACTTTTACATTAGGTGGTGAGACTTACAATATCGTTGCCATATCCGATGCCGAAATAGTAGTGTCGGCCAAATCATCATCCAAACGCACCACAGTGAAGTTCAACCCCGCGCCTTGACCCTTCAATATGTCTTTTTTTCTAAAAGAAAGCAGTTTCATGTTCAAAGCAGCCACAACGACACTGGGTCTTCTCATTTTCCTGTCACCTCTTGCCGCCACGGCGGCGGATGCCGGCTTGGCAAAGATAGTCGAAGAAGAAGGCGTTCGCCGGCAAGAAGCGAGCATCCTTCTTCGAAAGACTTTGGCGACAGCCCAAGAGTTTCAGAAGAAAAAGGACCTGACAGCCGCAGCAAAGTCCTATGAGGACGCCTACGGCTTGGTTCAGAAGATAGGGTCGGGCATCGATCCCGAGCGGGCCCAAACAATCTCGGGGTTGGTGGACGTCCGCACACAACTCGCGACGACCGCCTCAAAGCTGGCTAACTTTAAAGAGGCCGATGCTCAAATAGTCAGGGTGCTCAGAGTGGATCCCGAAAATGCCAAGGCCAAGGAATTCAAAAAGGAAAATGACAAGGAATTGGAAAAACAGAGGGGGATGACGGCCAGCGATGAGATCAAGGCGCTCCTACCTGAAATTCAGGAAAGCCGGATCAAAACAGGCACCCTGGTTCAAGATGGGCGCTTGCTTTTTGAGATGGGCAAATTGGATGAGGCCCAGGCCAAATTGCAGGCAGCCACAAAAGCCGACCCAGAAAATCGCGCCGCGTTCTATTATCTGAGCCTCATCAAGGAAGCAAAATATGCCCAGGAAGCCAGAAGGCGCGAGGTGACCGCAAAGGACATGTTGGTGGAGGTGGGGAAGGCCTGGATTCCTCCGACCCAGAGGGAGCTACTCCCCACGCCGAACATTTTTACCAGAACCAATAGGATCTACACCGGCACCGGAAGGCAGCAGATCGTCTACAAACTTGACCGGATCATCTTGAACGAGATTTTCTTCGACGGCCTTCCGTTGAGCGAGGTGGTAAAATTTCTGGATGAGGAAGCACGCAAACGGGACCCAGACAAGCAAGGAGTCAACTTTATCATCAATTCACAGATCGATTCCGCCGCGGCAAACCCGGGGGTCCAGACCATCGATCCTGTGACGCAACAGGTCGTGTTTCAGCAACAACAGCAGGAGGTGGTTGACCTGAGCACTGTGACCATCAAGATCAATCCGCCTCTGCGAAATCTTCGCTTGGCGGACGTGTTGGATGCGGTTTCAAAAGCAGGTGACAAACAGCTCAAGGTGTCGATCGAGGATTATGCGGTCGTGTTCTCGCAAAAGACACCCGAACCCTTGCAGCTTTACACCCGCACGTTCAAGGTCGACCCCAACACTTTTCTTCAGGGGCTTGAAGCAGTGGTAGGCATACCCTTTGGAGATCAAATCGGGGGTGCGGGCGGTGGCGGAGCGGGCGGCGGAGGGGGTGGAGGTGGCGGCGGTGGCGGAGCTGCTGGCGGTGGACAGGGGACCTCTATCAATGGATACCCTGGAGTTCAGCCCGCAACAATCACGGGTGGCCAAGGCGGTGGTGGCGGAGCAGGTGGCGGCGGCGGTGGAGGTGGCGCGGCAGGCGGTGGCGCGGCAGGCGGTGGGACTGTCGGGAGTTTCCAGGCGACAGGTTCCAGCGGCACGATAAAATATGTGACGCAAAAATACCCGCTGGCAGAAATTCAGGTCCTGGTGAGAGAATTCTTTTTGTCCGCGGGCATTTACTTTCCTCCAACCATTGCGGTGGGTGGTGGTGGTGCGGGCGGTGGTGGCGGTGGCGCGGGCGGCGGCGGCGGTGGCGGCGGGTTTGGTGGTGCAGGGGGCGGCGGATTTGGGGGAGGTGGATTAGGCGGCGGGGGCCTTGGAGGGCCGCAAGCAGATCCTGGAGCTGGGGTGAAGTCTCTCTTCTTCAATGATAGGACTGGAATTTTGTTTGTTCGCGCGACCATGCAGGATCTGGACATCATGGATCAAGCCATCCAGGTGTTGAACACGGCGCCACCTCAAGTGACGATCGAGGCAAAGTTCGCCGAAATCAGCCAGAAAGACAACAAAGCTGTCGGGTTCGATTGGCTGCTCGGAAATACTCTCGCTAAAAACGGTTCGGTCGGATTTCAAGGAGGCACGGCGCCCTCTTACAACGGAGCCTCTTCCCCGGCCAATCCAGCAGGGGTGTTCCCCAACTCGGGTGGAGTTCCTTCCGTGTTTCCAAACGGTGGAACGGACAGCATTCTGACCTCGGGACTACGCAATGCGGACGCGACCCAGGCAACGATTCCTGCTGTGGGCACGATCACAGGAATTCTTACCGACCCGCAGTTCCGAGTCGTGATTCGCGCTCTAGAACAAAGGGAAGGGGTCGACTTGTTGTCTTCACCTCGCTTGACGACCCTGAGCGGCCGGCAAGCCCAGGTTTCCGTGGTTGACTATCGGAGCATCGTTTCAGGGCTCAATCAGGGCGGGAACGTGGGCGGCGGCGGCGGGTTGGCTGGTGGTGGTGGTGGTGGGGCCGCTGTGGGTATCCAAACTTACACAACGATTACGATCCCTGCTGGAACGACCTTGGACGTCATTCCGTCGGTGTCGGCTGACGGATACACCATCCAGATGACTTTGATTCCCACGATCACTGAGTTCGTTGGGTACGATAGCAGTCCGTTCACTTCACAAGTTCAAGTCGTTGGGACAGTCGGAGCAGCGCCTTTGACGGCGCAGCAGCCTTTGCCGAGGTTGAGGGTTCGGCAAGTCACAACCAGCGCCATTGTTTGGGATGGGCAAACAGTCGTTTTGGGTGGGTTGATCTCAGAGAATATCAAGAAAACCAAGGACAAGGTGCCAGTGCTCGGTGACATTCCATTGCTCGGGCGCTTGTTCAGGAGTGAATCTTCTTCAAATGAAAAGAAGCATCTCGTGATTTTCGTCACTCCAACGATCATCGACCCGGCCGGGAACAGAGTGCATACGCCAGACAACCTGCCTTACGATCCCAACAGCACGCCTGCGTTGAAGGGACCCGGTCAATGATCGAATGTTTCCCCGCTATCCTTCAATCCTCGGGAGTGCGGGTTGGCAGGATTAGTGCTGACAACATAATGGAAACCGTGGTCAAGAACATCATCACTCTGGTTTCATGATTTTGATCCCTATGTCATTCATCTCACGGGCGGCCGGCACAGCGGCGATTTGTGCTGCTGTCTTGGGCAGTCAACTCCCTGTCCGATCCCAAGAGCATTACAGCCCACAAGGCGCAGAGTTTGAGATTGGAGCCGGGCTTCGGGGAGATCAAGCCAAGTCTAGAGTCTCCATAAAAAGGGATGCCGGCTACCTCGTTTGGCAGGATAACGCTACTGATGGAGAGGGTCTGGGGATCAGCGCCAGGCGTCTGGATGCAAATTTTAACCCTAGTTACGGGACCTTCCGAGTCAATGAGAGTGGCGCAGGGGATCAGGAGTTGCCACAGGTGGCTCAATTGAGGGATGGCGGGGCCGTTGTTGTTTGGCAAAGCGCCCCCTTTGGGGTGAAGCGCATTGTGGCCAGATTTCTGGATGCCCAGGGCAAGTTTCTTACTGGCGATATTTCGGTCAGTCCCGACAATGGCCAGTCGGCAGCGATCGCGAGCACTGATGATGGCGGCGTGGTCGTGAGTTGGGCAAATTTTGGTTCGGATGGAGGAATGTTCGGAGTCTATGCGCAGAAACTATCCGCGGTCGGCGAGAAGCTTGGAGACGCGGTCCTTGTGAACCAGACGACTCGACCCAGCCAGAAAGCGCCCAGCCTTAGCGCGTTGCCAGATGGTCGGTTGGTTGTCGTGTGGGTTTCAGAGCAGCAACGCTCCGAGGGATCTTCGGATATCTTTATCCGGGTTTTGAATTCCAATTTGACCCCTTCAAGGGATGAACTGAGGGTGAACACCACCACCGACGTTTGCGCAAATCCTGCGTTGGTCGTCACGGCATCCGGCGGTGTGGTGGTGGCATGGAGCCAGCGGAATACGGACAAACCCTTCGACGGATGGGACATCTACACCAAAAGCTTCGATGCTACAACGTTGACCCTCGGAGAAGAGGTGCGATGCAATACGACTGTGGCCGGGGATCAGTATGCGCCACAAGTCACCGCAGTTGGTAGGGACGTATTCGTGTGCTGGACCAGTTTCGGTCAAGATGGCTCCCGTGAGGGTGTGTATGGAAAAGTGATCCCATCGGTTGGCGCTCCAGCACCAGGAACAGTAGAGTTCCTTGTGAACACGATCACGAGGAATCAACAATTGCATCCGAGCCTCGCTTCTGATGCCGTCGGAAGGGTGCTTGTTGTTTGGAGCAGCTTCAAAGGTTTGCGGTCAGGAATGGATTTGGTATCTCAAAGGTATTCACGCGACAGCTTGGCGCTGGAAGCTCCATCGGCACCCATCGTGAATGCCGTCAGCTCCAGTCGGTTGAGCGTGACATGGCCACAGGTCATCGGCCTGGGGTCCGCGACCTACGAGATCTATGTTGATGACAATTCTGTTCCGACCGAGATAAAGGACAACTTCTGGCTGAGTCCGGCTGTCGCACCGAGTTCGGTGGTCCGCTTCCGGATATCCTATCGCTTTTCGGATGGCCGTCGGTCGCCCTTGTCCGCATCCAGCACCGGCACCACTTGGGGTGAAGATGCCAACAGCGACGGTTTGCCCGACGATTGGCAGTTGAAGTACTTTGGTGCAGCGACCGCAAGCTGGCCGGCCGCATCGGAGGATTCAGATGGCGATGGGGCGAACAACATCCGCGAATTCTTGGCTGGAACCGATCCAACCGAGAAGAGCAGCGTGCTCAGAACCCGAATTGAAAGAACGGCCCAGGGGCCTCGCCTTGTTTGGAACTCGCAGCCTGGTTTTGTTTACCAGACGCAAACAGGCGGCAGCGTCGGGCAGTGGCACAATTTGGGTGGGGCGAGGTTTGCCGCCGGCAAGAGTGATTCGATTCCGTTGGAGGGCGGTCATGCCCAGGGATTCTTTAGGGTGATCCGGTTGAAGTAAGGTTTGGTTTTTATGCCACAATTCATTTCAAGACTGCTGGCAGTGGTTTGCTTGCTCTCCGCCACAACGGTGGGAAGGGCATTCTCATTGGCTGGACCCTTTGCGACGTGGATGCGTCAGGAAATTGGCTACCAGATAGGTGCGGATTTGTCTGGACCCATGAACTTAGGCGAGGAATACCGTTGGAATCAGAAGGCGATTACGTATGCTTTCGACACATCATTCCTGAACTACTTCGGATCGAATGGCGTCGCGGCGATTGAGGCCGCAATGAAGATTCTTAATGATGTGCCCTCAACGTCGGCTCTCAGTGTCGATCTGAATGAGTTTCCCACGGACACGCGTCGAGTGAACTACACCGCGCAAGCCCTCGGGCTTCTTGATTTGAAATCCTTCGTTCTCTCCATGATGTTGGAGCAGGTGGGTGTCGCGGTCCCAGAGCGATGGGTCTTCACACTGCGTGAGAGGGTGGCCGTCGGGGCCAACTTTTTCTATACGACAATTCGAAGGAATTTTGATCCAGTGACTTTGGTTCCCTCGAGCTATGTGAATGGCACGCTCTACACCTACAGCATCCAGCAAACTTATGTGGATCCCGACATTTGGGAAGCTGTTGAAATAGCTATTGATCCGAACCAGCCTTCCGTGACCTCTGTTGCCTCGCTTGCGGACGCTTTGAAAGGAACCTACGATGTCGCCTCCGCTGCCGCTTCACAGTCTGTGGGAACTTTCTATTCAGGGCTCACTCGGGACGATGTGGGCGCTTTGCGTTACCTTTATCGAAGGCAGAATTACAACGTAGAAACGCTGGGGGGAACACCGACTCTTGCTTCGGGGGTGGGTGTTATTGGCGGGGGCAGCGCGAGTGGTGGGGTATTTGGCGGTGCCTTTGATTCTCCATTCGGCAGCACGGGTGGTAGTGGAGATCCGTGGGGCATAGCGATTGGAGCTGCGACAAACACCGCCGCAGGCGGGGCCGGCGGGGCAGCTGGGGGTGGAGGACAAACTTTGACGAATTTCACTCGTC
>CANLCA010000185.1 GCA_947487925.1 Verrucomicrobiales bacterium
GCGCCCCCCACCAGAATCGGCATCGGCGCCAGCGCCACGGCGGCCAGGAGCGGGCTCGTCGAGAACAAGATCACCAGCACACCCGCAATGCTCAACACCGCCACCGTTCCCTGTTCCGTGCCGTCGATCAACAATCGCTCCACGGAGTTCACGTCCTCGATCACTCGCGTCATCAGATCCCCCGAAGAACGTTGGTCAAAATAGGGGATCGGCAGCCGTTGCAACCGGGCGAACACATCCCGCCTCATATCGAAGATCACGTTTTGCTCGAACACATTGTTCACCCTGATGCGGACGCTTGTGAACACCTCGCGCATGAGGAATGCTCCGATTAATGCCGCCATCGCCCATCCCAAGCGGTCGGCTCTCTGCCCGCTGATGACGTCGTCGATGACGTATTGGGTCAGCTTTGGGTAGGCGAAGGAGCAGGCCAGGGACAAAACCGCGCACCCGACCGTCACCGCGGCCATGGCTTTGTAGGGGAGCAAATACCTTGAAACGCGAGAAACGATCTCCCAGGTGGATCGCGCTCTCGTGTTGAGGGCTGGGTCGGAGGAATTGGAGTGTCCGTGAAGCATCATACAAGAAACAAGATCCAAGGACACTCGACGCCCCACGATAAATCAACTGTGAAACTCAAACCGCTCCGGGTGCGTTACTCTCGAATAAATGGGGTGCGGCGTGGCGCCCCAAGTCCCTGGATCGAGCGAGGATTTCCACATCGGATTCGCATTCCAGCGCGAATGCGGCCAACGTCTTCGCTTCGTGCATCTTCAGCCGCCGGATTAACGCCTTGATTTCGGGAACGACGGACGGCGTTGCGCTCAGTTCGTCCACCCCTAGCCCAAGCAGCAGTGGGGTCACGTCCATGTCCCCCGCCATCTCCCCGCAGACACCCACCCAAATCCCGTGGCGATGTGCCGCTTCCACCGTCTGGTGTATCGCTCGCATCAGGGCTGGATGGGTCGCCTGATAAAGGTGCGCGACTCGTTCGTTCATGCGATCCACAGCGAGGGTGTACTGGATGAGGTCGTTGGTGCCGATGCTGAAGAATTTGACCCGCTTGGCAAGGCTGTCCGCAATGGCGACTGCGGAGGGAATTTCGATCATGACCCCGACCTCGATACCTGAGGCGTGGGGGATGCCCTCTTTTCGGAGGTCAGCCTCGCATTCAGCCAAGATCTGGTTGGCTTGCTCGAGTTCCGAAAGACAGGAGATCATGGGATACATGATTTTCACGTTGCCAACTGCGCCCGCGCGAAGGATGGCCCGGAGCTGTGAACGGAACATGCCTTGTTGCTGGAGGCACAGGCGAATGGCTCTCCATCCCAGGAAAGGATTGCTCTCGATGGGGTTCTGGATCTTGCTCGGGAATTTATCACCCCCGATGTCCAGCGTGCGGATGATGAGCGAGTTGGGCTTGGCAGCCTCTGCCACGCTCCTGTAGGCGATGTATTGCTCCTCCTCGGTGGGCAAAGCGTCGCGGTTGATGAAGAGGTATTCTGTCCGGTAGAGCCCAACCCCTTCCGCCCCTGAGGAAGCGATGGAAGGGCCGTCTTCGGGTTGATCGATGTTGGCTGAAAGCACGACTTTGATGCCGTCAAGCGTCACGGCAGACTTATCTCGAAGGTCCTGAAGTTTCGCATCAAGGCTGGTGTGCCTCTGGACCAGTTGCCCGTACTCGAACAGGGTTTGATCCGTCGGGTTGAGAATCACCAGCCCGTTGTAGCCATCCACGACCACGTGGTGGCCGGTTTCGAGGTGCTGACTTAAATCTTTCAACCCAACCACCGCAGGGATATGGAGAGAACGGGCGAGGATGGCGGTATGGGAGGTTCGCCCTCCCGTGTCCGTAGCGAATCCCATGACCATCTTCCTGTCCAGCTGGGCAGTGGTGCAAGGGCTCAGTTCATGAGCAATGAGGACGCAGGGTTCCTTAAATTGCTTGAGGTGAAGCAGGTCGCCGGTTCCTTGCAGATGATGAATGACACGGCTGGTCACATCCCGGATGTCAGCCGCCCGTTCCCGGAGGTATTCGTCGTCAACAGCCCCCAGCGCGGTTGCATAACGCTCGGCCACCTGATGGAACGCGGCTTCGGAATTAAGACGCTTCTGTTGGATGGCGCGGACGACTTCGTTGATGAGGGTCTGATCCTCCAAGACGAGCAGATGCGCGTCAAAGATGCTGGCGTCTTCCGCGCCCATGGCCTCGGAGACGTGCCTCTGGACCTCGGCGATTTGGAGTCGCGTCTCCACCAGTGCGCGCTCCAGACGGACCACTTGATTGTGCACCTCAGCTTCCGACACTTCGTAATCCGGAATAGAGCTGGCAAGCCTTCCGAGCAGGAAGACTTTTCCATGGCAAACTCCCGCCGAGACGGCGATGCCCCGGAACACTTTTTCCCCCGTGCGCGAGGACTCAGGCATGCCTTTTGTATAATATAGAAAGGAGGCTTATGGAAACGAAATTTGCAATCGTAGCGCTTCCAGCCATTCTGGGTGGGAAGGGTCCGTTTTTTTTGCGCGGTTTGACGTCTTCATTGGAACCCCCTGCCGTGGGGAAGCGGAGGTCCCGGTGGGGACGCGCAAGCCCGGGTCCTTGGAAACCTTGACAGCTTGGCGGGGATGGGCAGTTTTGCTGTTTAGTGCCTGAGACGTGGAAAGCCTTGCGGACTGCATGCGGGATGGATCAATCTGAGACTCACCCAGGAACGAAGAAGCGCTTGGTCCTGCCATGGACTTTCAGCGGCGTGGCTGCGTTTTCTCGCGTTCGGCTGGGGCAGTGCCTCTTTCATTACACCGCTTGGGCCGTTGCGTGCGCGCTGCTCTGGGCGTGGTCGATCCATCGTGCGTGGGTTCCAGGAGTCGAACTCGCGCTGAGCAAGTTCCCCGAAAAGGTCTCCATTCGTGCCGGCCACCTGGTCTGGCCGACCTCCCATCCGGTCGTGCTTTCCAATGACCGTTTTCTTTCGATAATCGTGAACCCTGGGGATGAATCGAGCGTGGATCGGACCGCCGACATTCAATTTGAACTGGGGGGTTCGGAACTGCGATGCCGCTCGTTCCTGGGGTGGATTGAATGTCCTTACCCCGCCTTTTGGAGTTTGGATTTCGGCCGCGACACGGCTCTCCCTTGGTGGGGTGCATGGAAGCCGAGCCTGATGACCTCCGTTGCCCTGGTCCTTGGGCTGGCCTTGTTCACTTCCTGGGTGGTGGTGGCGGTGGTTTACACGGGCCCAGGTCTCGTGATCGCCCGAATCTTGGGAAAGCCGGCCGAATTTTCCCAAATCTGGCGCGTGACCGTGGCCGCTTTGCTACCCGGCGCGGCGTTCCTCACCACGGCGGTTGTTTTCTATTCCTTCAACCGCATCACGTTGCTTCTTCTCAGTGTGTTTTGGTTAGGCCACTGGGTTGTCGGCTGGATTTACCTGGTTGGTGGCATCATGTGCCTGCCCAAATCCCCTCCGGCAACTGCCGCTGATTCGAGCCCAAACCCTTTCGGTGAAGGAAAGAATTCTCATTCTCGAGAATCAAGGAAGAATCCATTCCAGAACCAATAGAAATCAAGGGATGATTAACGTTAACGCGACGATTTTATCATGATTCTGAGTCTTTCTTCGAAAGTCTTGGTTTGACTTTATCCCTAAAATCGAGTATATGACTTCAAGTTACTAGAGGTTTTTTGCCTCGGTTCCTCCTAAACCCAGTGTCGGCTGTGCATTGTCGACGCTGGGTTTTTTGATTCGCCAACCGTGGCGGGTCATAATATGGAGCAGAGCGGGAAGAAAGGTGAGAGCGGCGATCATGCAGGTGGAGGTTCCGACTGCCATCACGAAGCCAAGGCTGGCGATTCCCTGGTGCTTTGCCAAGACCAAGCTTCCGAAGCCCGCGATGGTGGTGAGTGCTGAGATGAGCACCGCTTTCCCTGTGCTTTTTGCCAGAATGCTCGGGCTTTGCTCCTCTGCGAAGCGGTTGAGGATATGGATTCCGCTGGTCACACCTATCCCAATCACCAGCGGCAGGGTCATGATGTTCGCGGGGTTGAAGTCGATACCCCGCCATCCCATCAGCCCCACCATCCATAGACTGCCGAAGCCGACCGGGACTAGGGAGAGGATCACGCAAGTCAACGATCGGAAATGGATGAAGACGAGCATCGCGATTGCGAAGAGGGCGTACCAGGCGGCCTGTTCGTAGCTCTGTTTGAGCAGAGTGGTGTATTCGTAGAGCTGGACGGGCGTTCCTGTCACATTAGGTGCAATCGTCCTGAGTTCCTTCACGAAGGCTTCTTGCGGACGGCGGTTCCAAACATCTTCCTTCGGGTAAACCTGGAGAAGATGTTTTTGACCGCTCTTGCTGATAAACCGATTCCGCAGCGCCAAGGGGAGGTCGCTCGTGGTCAGTGCGGATCGGTCATCCTGGTTGCGAATGGCGGCAAAAGTCTCGTGAATATCGAGGAAGAGAGCCTGCTGGAAAAGGCCCAATTTATGTTCAGCCTCCGCCCTCCCCATCGTGCTGATTTGATGCCTCAAGTTGCGGAGAGCCTCCTTCAGGTCTTTGATTTGTGCCTGCAGTCCCTTCAGCTTTTCGGCCTCGGTTTTGCTGGATCCGCCGGCTCTGCCTTCCGAGGTTTCAATCTCACCAGCGACAGCTTGGGATGCCAACCCCAGGTAACCCTGTAAAGACCATAAGGTTTGGTTGAGTTCTGTGACCTTGGAATCCTCCATATCGATATCCGCAAAGCGGATGGTGGAAGCTTCCTTGCGGATGGCCGCAATGAGCGCGAGCTGCTTGCTCGAATCGATCTCGAGATAGGAGGCCATCGAATCGACGGTCGCCACGGTGGGGAGGTTCGTCAGCCGGGACTGAAACGTCCGAGCTGCGTCTAGAGAGTCCGCCACCACCGCGCCATACAGGACCGATTTGCCGGCACTGGAGATCAACTTCTTTTCGAACTCCACTGCGGGCAGTCCTGCAGATTGCATGTGGAGCAGGTTGTAATCAAAGCCGACTTTGCCCACTTGCAAGGCGGCGAGCACAGAAACCGCCAGCGTCGCCCACATGACAGGGCCCGGTCTGTCGAGCCACAGCCTTTCGAGGCGTTCGCGTTTTTCAATATGGGACTGAGACTCAGATTGGGGATGGTGATCGATCACGTTTTGGGTGCCGCGCAGTAGCAGTACCGGCAGGAGTGTCATCATGGGGACCACGCAGATCAGGAGGCCGCCGCCGCAGATGATGCCCATCTCCTGGATCCCCTTGAAGTCGGTGATCCCCATCGCGAAAAACGCTCCGGCCGTGGTGAAGCACCCCGTGAAAATCCCTTGTCCAGAATAGGTCATGGCTTTTCCGAGCGCCTGATGCTCGGTGCGCCCTCCGCGCAACTCCTCCTCGTAACGCGAGATCAGATGCACCCCGAAATCAATCGCCAGTCCGATCAGCATTGGGACGAAGGTGATGGTGAGAATATTGAGATGACCGACCGTCGCCGTGGTGTAGGCCATCGTGTAGCCGAGGCCCACGATGAGGCACACGGTTGCTTTGAGAGGGCGTCCGGTCTCTTTGTAGGCATAAACGAAGAGCAGGACGACGATCACCAGAGAAACGATGGATGCGAGGATGGAATCATCCTGCGACTGCGCCATTTCGTCCATCTCGAGAACGGGTTCGCCGGTGACGCCGACGTTGACACCCGGAACCTCCGTTTGCACGAGGCGCACCAACTCCCTGAGCGCACGGATTGCGGCCTCGGTCTGGCCTTCCGTGCGCGCTTTTGCCGAAACCAGATAGATGCGCCCGTCGGCAAACGTGATGTATTTCTGCCGTTCCGCTTCGGCTCCCGCGCCGAAGAGGGCATCGATGCCTGGCGAAGGGGGTGGCCCCGGCCGTATCAGCGAGGCCTCGGCCTGCCGAACGATCCGAGCCAGGGCGGGGAACGCCTTGATCAAAGAATCGGTTTCCTGGCTTTGCTCCCTGCGCGCCGAGTAAAAACCGCGGTTTACCAGATCAAAAAGGGATGTGAGGTTGGTAGCCTGCGAAAACTGCTGCACAAAAGGGCGGTAATCTTTCAGTGTCTG
Source organism: Verrucomicrobiales bacterium (assembly GCA_947487925.1). Taxonomy (GTDB): domain Bacteria; phylum Verrucomicrobiota; class Verrucomicrobiia; order Limisphaerales; family F1-80-MAGS106; genus F1-80-MAGS106. Next base: position 6,078 of record CANLCA010000185.1, read on the forward strand.
GAGGAGTTCTGAGAGGGTGTCCTCGGGTAGGAAAAACAGGGCCTTCGGGCCCATCAGTTTGAGGTCGCCCTTAAAAAAAACCTCGGAGAAGACATTGGTGTTTTCTTCAAGCCGTTTGCCCAGCCGCTCCACGAACTGGCGGTTCTTCTCCATGTCCTCGCTCTCCACCACCGCGATCAGATCGTCCTGGCCTGGAAACTCCGCCTTGA
>CANLCA010000186.1 GCA_947487925.1 Verrucomicrobiales bacterium
CCGGGTTGCTGGGGGCGACAACATGCGACGGCTGCAACTCGGGAGTGGCTGCCTGAGGAGGGGATTCGATTTGCGCGTCGGCGGCGGCAGGATCGCTCGGTCCATCTTGTCCAAGTGCTGGCGCGGCTTGTGGGCTATGGGAAACATCGGCGGGCGCGGGTTCAACGGGCGGCGGCGCAGATTTGATAATAATGGGCTCTGGCGGCGCGTGAGTCTTGTGCTCGCTGGGTGCTTCCCCTCTTGGAGCAAGCTGAGCGGCGAGCTGTTGCTCGAGGTACTCGGCGGTGATTTTATCCAGAGAACTCGAAGGGACCTTGGCGCCGGCAATGCCAAGCTCCTTGGCCTTCGCAAGGACATCCTTGTTCTCAACTCCCAACTTTTTTGCGATCTCGTAAATCCGAACGGGCATAATTGACAAACTCCAGAAACTGACGCACCCAACCGCTCCCTCGGGCCTCCGGGGCTACCTTGGTTGTGAAAGCGATCTGACTCAGGTGGACTTCGCACCCCCGTCATTGAGGGTTCTGCGAGCCGCCTCCTGGCCTACAACTTCGAGTATCGAGGCGGCACGATCTCCGAGCTCCGGAATCCCCTGTAGGTCTTCCAACTCCGCTTGCAGCAAATCATCGAAGCTATGAAATCCTGTTTTGACGAGAACTTCGGCGTCCGCTTCCAGCATCCCCGGAATGCTCGCGAAACTGCTCACGGCCTGGGCGACTTTCTCCTCAAATCCGACGCGTGTGACCGCCTCAGCGTCGATATCGACGTGCCATCCGGTCAATTTCGAGGTCAAACGAGCGTTTTGTCCCCGCTTGCCGATGGCCAGGGAGAGCTGATCCTCGCTGACCCACACCTTGACCCTTCTGGTGGACTCGTCAATGTCAAAGCCCTTCAGCTTTGCCGGGGACAGGGCATTTGTGAGGAAAACCCGAATGTTCGGATCCCATCGAATGATGTCCACTTTTTCATTGTTCAACTCGCGCACGATGTTCTTCACACGCTGCCCACGCAGTCCTACACACGCACCCACGGGGTCTACTTTGTCATCCTTCGAGTGCACGGCAACCTTGGTGCGGAAACCGGGTTCCCGGGCGATGGCCTTGATCTCGATGGTCGAATCGTTGATCTCGGAAACTTCCAGTTGAAACAACTTGATCACGAACTTGGGATCGGCGCGCGAAAGAATGATCTCTGGCCCGTGAATCGAATTTTCGACATCCTTGACGTAGCAACGAATGCGCTCGCCGATTTGGTATTCCTCGGTGGGAACACGCTCCCTGTTGGGGAGGAGTGCTTCGAATTTTCCCAGGTCTATGGAAACATCCGAACGATCAAACCGGCGCACAATGCCGCTGACGATATCTCCGGTTCGATCTTTGAACTCGCTGTAGATCAGCTCCTTCTCTGCACGACGAATGTGCTGCATCAGGGCCTGCTTTGCGTTCTGCGATGCGATGCGACCAAAGTTAGCCGGAGTGACCTCGACTTCGACTTCCTCGCCGATTTGCGCGGCAGGGTTGATTCTTCTTGCGTCAAAAATCGAAATATGATCGTGTTTGGACGCCACTCGTTCCGAGACAATCAGCTTCGCGAATGCCCGAATATCCCCGGATTTAGGATCAATGCTGCAACGCAATTCCCGAGCCGGTCCGACCGCCTTTTTAGCAGAAGCCAGGAGAGCTTCTTGGACAGCCGCGAGAAGAATTTCGCGGCTTATCCCTTTCTCCCGTTCCCAGAAATCTAAGACTGCTAAAAATTCTGCGTTCATAAGCCATTTCGGACTACGTCTGGATAACAAAAAAGTCGGCAGAAATAATCTCCGACTTCGGCGGGCTGGCCATCCAGCAGTAAAATCCGTATCAGCCCTAAGTTAGTTTTTGATCCCCTTGAACGTCAAGCTTCAAATCCCTGTCCAAGGCCTCGCCCCGGGCCCGTGGGAACGGTTCACCTCATGGGAGGGGCTAAAAGTCGCTGGAACTTCCTTTAAATTGGCGGCGGCACCCGTGATGAGCGGGGTTCAAGGAAGCCCGTGATAATGCATTCAGTGTTGGCGAAACTCGTCTGTATCCATAGTCAAGAACCGGCTGTAAGGTTCGCCGTTGTTCTCCGACGTTACGAGACAATCCAAACCGAATTCCACATGAACGGCGACCCGCGGCGGTCCCCAATCCCGTCGGGGCCAAGCGTATTTTACCACGCGACGGTCTCTCAGTCATCAGCTATTCCGCGTCGGAGCGGCCAATCGGCGGCGCGAATGAACCCTAGCCACCGGCTCTGCCAGCTGGCCGCCGCCGGTTTCCTTTTGGGGCTGCTATTAGCCGGTTGTCAGTCGCCGACGGTGCGCCAGCAGCGCCTCGTTGCCAAACCGAACATGACCTTTTCGGATTCCGCCGCTTTCAGCTACAACTCACCGCGCCTGCTGGGGCAGTTTGCCACGGGGCTCGTCGTGTTCTTCGAGTGGTTCGCGGTGTGGTGTCCGTACTGCGTGGCCGCCGTGCCGCAAGTCGAAATCGGGATCGTGGATTGGTATGAGGCACGCGGGGGAAATCCGCACGGGTGCCCGTCCTTTAGGTGGCGGTGAACCAGGAAGGCAATTCATTCTATCAAAAATCACCCATTCTCGAGCATTCTGGCTTCACCCTGAGGGGATTGAACTCTCCATTTTGGATTCCAGAATCCCCCTGAAATGTTGAGGTCTAAGGCTAAACCGTGCTGGGGCCTGGAGGGGGCATCGGTTGACCGAGGGCGCGCGCGACGAGTGCGCCCTTGCAACGCAGGGCGTGGACGATGGCTGGGTTTACCCAACTTGGCTTGTTTGTGAAGTAATCTACAAACTGCCAGGGTTTGCCATCCGGGAGGACATTGTTGTAATTGCCCGTCCAATCTGAGGCCCAGAGGTCCGAAGTGGCTTGCAGGGTGTGCAGATAGGGATTGCCGCAAAGCATATGGGTGGCGTAGGCGAGCGGTGGTTCATCCGTAAAAACATATTCTGCATCCTTGCAGAAATGCCAGAAGTCCATGGCCAAATCATAGAATGTATCGATCGCATCGTGGTGAACGATCCAGAAGCCGCCGTTCACGTTGAAGACGGATTTGCTGCGCACGCCTTTGAACCTCATCAGTGCGGCGTAATTCTTCAGGGAGCAATCCCACCATTCGGGCCGTTGATTTTCAGGGTCGCAGGCATCACTTTCAAGGGAGGAGTGAACTGGGGAACCATGAAGTACGCGCAACGGATTGCCTGGGTTACGGACGAACCAGGTATCCGCATCCAGCCAGATAAAGTAATCGTAGTTGAGTTTTTTTACCTCATTGCGCAGGTAATTGAACTTGAACAAATAGTGTGATTTATCCCGGTCCAACATCTCGTGGCTCGTGGCGCCCTTGACCTGTCGGTCGGTCCAGACGTGGAAGTCCTTGAACACTCCGACTCGTCTAGCGGACTCGATCACGCTCTCCATCATGATGGGGTAATCCCCATCGACGACCGACCAATAACAGTAAGACCCGCTCATGATTGAAAGACCTCCCTCCAAAGTTTCGCGTGCTCCTCGCGATTACAAAGCTTCTCTGCCGCGTGCTTCCGGCATTGTCGGCTCAGTCGCAAGCGGCGTTTGTAATCGAAGTATAGCTCCTGGGCGATGCCTTGATACTCTGTAAAATCGTGGCAGAAAAAGCCGCTGACTCCATGTTCGATAAGGTGGTCGAGGTGATGGCCCGGCGGCACCAATGGAATGCACCCGGTCAGCATGGCTTCGACGGTGGAACGGCCCCATGACTCGCGGAACTGGTGGCCAAGAGGGTAGACAAACAGGTCCAGAGAATGGAGGAATGGAGCCTGTTTTTCCTGCTCAGGCTGGAGCAAGTCCCAACGGGAATCAAATTTGTGCCACGCATATTTTTTGGCCATGACATCGTCCCAAGCCATGACGCGAAATCGCACATCGGGCAACTCCAGGCGCTCGTAAAAAACTGGGAAATCCTCCGGGTACTTCACGGGATCGGGACGCGAAAGTCGGCCGATGGTAAACGTCTCGTTCCTTCGATGTTTGAAAGGAAACGCTTTTGGATCCAAATAGTTCCCGGTCATGAGCGCCGGCAAATCCTTATATCCCTCGCCGAGGTATTTCTTCTGGAGATCGGACACATATAAGACGACGTCCACGATCCCCTCCTTGATAGCGTCAAGCTCCCCTTCGTGATGCCACATCATCTCGCTGGACCAAATGACTCTCAGACCTTTTTCCTTGGCTCGATGAGCGATGCGATCCACGAAAAAGCGGCTGTTGCAAAGCGAAAACGCGGTTCCCTCCAATTTCTTGGGAAGCGCATCAATCAAGCAGTAGCGAATGCCTAGCTTATCCAAGTAACGGGTCCATATCTTTTCCTTTATCAGATCCTCATAATTTGGAATGAGGGTGATGGAATAATGCTCATTGATGAGTGGGAGAAGGTGGAAAAGCTTTGTATCCGCGCCGCCTAGAAATGAAGGCCATGCGAAGACATATAAGTTCGGCTTAGGACCGTCCATGGAGATCAATGCTGGATTGGTTCAAGAAAAGGGTAGAGAAAGGAACCCATAAAAAAATGCGTGCGAACTTCGCACGCATTTTCTGAAACTAGACCCGCCAGAATGAGTGTTCCAGATTCGGAACGTGCTGGCGGTAGTGGCTTTAGTGCTTGGAAGAAGCGCCACCGCTGCGGGAACTGGTCCCACTCTTGCTCGAGTTGCCGGACCTGGAGCTCGCTCTGCTGCTTGTCGAGCTGCCGCCGCCGGCGATCTTCTCGAGTTGCTCGGTTGTCAATTCTTTGTCTTTCTTGGGTTGGCTCATGATCTTTTTATTTTGGTTATTTTAGTTGGTACTACGGTTTTGGGCTCGGATTCTTCTTATCAAGTCTCTACGAACGGTCAACCTAAAAATCATAGTAGCACAGGGAATGCCAACCCTTCATTTCCCACTTTTGAGAGATTTGAGGTCATTCTGCGGGGTCTTGGCGAGGCTGATTTCATGCTAATTGTCTCTGAGCCAGTTCCGCAAAGGGGCCGGTTTGCTTAATCAATTCACTGTAAGATCCTGATTGCAAAAGCTTTCCATTTTGAACCACGAGGATCCTATCGGCATTGACAATCGTGCTTAGCCGGTGGGCAATCACGATTCTTGTCGCTTGCAGTCTTTCCAAACTACGGCTCACGATCGACTGGGTTCGGTTGTCCAAGGCGCTTGTCGCCTCGTCGAAGATAAGAATTCGCGGCTTTGAAACGATCGCCCTCGCAATCATGAGACGCTGTCGTTGGCCCCCCGACAGGGTGCCAGCGCCTTCGCTCAACACGGTGTGCATTCCCATGGGCATCTGGTTGATATCCTCGTCCAGGCCGGCTTTTTGGGCGGCCTCCCATGCCTCTTCGATGGAGAGCTGGGCCGAGCCGACAATGTTCTGGTAGATGTCACCGGGCATTAACTTCCCGTTTTGGAGAACCACCCCCAACTGGCGACGCACGCTTTGGATGTCTAATCCCGCCAGATCCATGCCATCGTAGGAGATCGTTCCAAACTCGGGTTTGTCAAAGCCAAGTAAGAGGCGGATCAACGTGGATTTTCCGGATCCGGAGGGGCCCACCACCGCCACAAATTCCCCCGGGTGAATCTGGAAGCTCATGTCCTTGAGAACAAGGGGGCCGTCCGCCTTGTATCGAAAAGAGACGCGGCTGAGTTCGATTCGACCGCGCAAATCTCCCGGTTCAGCCTTGGCCTCGTTGACTTCGGGAAGGGTGAGCAGGATCGGCTTGGCACGTTCATAGAGTGGCACGGCGTGCAACAGCGAGATCAGGGCGTCGCTCAAATCCAGCATCGCGTAGAGAAAGGTGGTGAACGCGGCGCTGAAGGCGAGAAACATACCGGTCGAGATGGTCCCCCCCTGGAGGTAGACGATTCCCATGAACAGAGAGAGAGTGGTGATGATGGGATAGACTTCGCTGAAGACCCCGAACCGGTTGAATATCGCAGCGGTTGTCAGGTGGAGTTTCTTTTGTGCGGCGAAGTTGCGCGCCCAGACGGCGTAGGCATGAACCTCCGCGCCAGCGACCCGCAACTTTGTGATGCCGGTGATGAATTGGAGCACCTGACCGGAGATTTTGCCCTGGAGATCATAAATGGGGCGTTGGTATCTCAAGCTCAGAAGGCTGACGACCACCGATAGCGCCACGTGTACGAGCACTAGGCCGGTCGCGATCAAGGCGAGAGGGATGCTGTAGTGAAACAAGAGGATGAAGTTGAAAATGGA
>CANLCA010000187.1 GCA_947487925.1 Verrucomicrobiales bacterium
AACCTGTCGATCGCCGTCAACGGCGGCGGCGGCGGCATGAAACCCGGGGTCACACTGCAAGTCAGCCTCTATTTTCGCGATGTCTCAAGCAACATCGTCACGGTAGCTTCAACCGCTATCTCCAATTCCTTCGAAACCTTCCCCAACCACACTCATCTCACAGATTTTTCAGTCTCCACCCCGATCATAAAACCGAACGATCCATGGGCTGATGCCCAAATAGGTATTCAACTTCTTTCAACCGTCGATTTTGAACTCCAAGGAGGTTACTGGGATATCGACAATGTTCGACTCGAGGAGCGCGAAGCTCCGATTCTTTCCCAAACGTTCGTGGGCGAGTCGCTAGTCTCGTTCAAAATACAGAGTGACCCAGGCTCGATTGTTGAAGTCCTGACGACGACAGAACTTGGCTCGCGAGAGCCCTCCTGGATTGCCCTGTCAACGCTGACCAATGCCACAGGTTCCATCGTATTCACCGATCAGAGACGGACCGAGAGCCATAGGTTCTACATGGCGCGCCGCCTGGACTAGCGCCACCACGCCCAACCGCCGCTTCAAGGATGACAGGTACGCTGTTCTGGACTTGAATTGGGTGGCCTTTCGCGGCAACCTCCCTTTTTTGCGGACGACTCGCAACTGGCGCTCTTACCCGAATCAAGTTTGTGAGGAAGGATCCACAATGTCCGCCACCAGAAGCCCTGTCCTAGCAGGGTTTGTCGGGGGTTTTCGAACCAGGATTCGTAACTTCTGGAGCATCGGTCACCTGCGAGGAACAGACATCCCCGCGCACTTCAAAATCCTGCGCTTCAGAGTCGTCACTGATTCTCGGATTCCCAAACAACGCGTGGATTCAACTTCCGGGGCTAGGCCTCTGGCTGGCGGGTTCACGCTGATGGAATTGATTCTCGTTCTGGCCATGATCTCACTTTTAGCGACTTTACTCTTGGCGGCGGTGAGTTCAGCGAAGTCTCGCGGGCGCAGATCCGTTTGTCTTTCGAACCTCCGGCAGATCGGGCTAGCCGTGCACGCCTACGCCGACGACAACAACGGAAGCATTCCCTACGGCCCTAAGGCTCCTCCCTTCACGAGCCCGGCGAGTTTCTATCCATCAACAGGTTCTCCGACGAGCTTGCTTTCCATCCAAGGCGGGGCACCGGTGGGCCTCGGCCTCATCCTGCGTGAATACCTTGCCCAGACGCCGAAGGTCCTTTTCTGCCCAGGTGCTGATCAATCTGTCAATGCCGAGGCTGAGTTGAAAAAGGTAGGCACCACACAGGCGCAAGGCAGTTACTACTATCGCCACGCGGGGGTGACCGAATTGTTTTACACACCACCCGATCCGATCCCTCATTTGCGTCTGGAAAACCTCGGCCTGAACCGCGAAGGCGTCGCAATCCAAGCCTTGGCACTCGATACCCAGTTTGTGTGTCCACCCGGCTTGGAATCGTTTAACGTACTGACCCGAACACACCACCGTGGTACTGTCGTCAACATCCTCTACGCCGATGGCCATGCAGTCACCCGCCCCAATAAGGATGCGCGATTCACGGTGGATGTACAAACCGGGGACATCCGAGACGGTTTCAAGAAAATCCTTGATGTGTTCATTCATGCCGATTCCGTTCCTTGATCCCGAACTGGATATCTTGCTCCGTGTTGATTTAGAAATTTCATTTCCTCAATCCCAGCCGTAGCATCCCGCGTCATGGTTTACGATGCCGGTTGGCAATCATGCCTCGCAAGGGTCTGGCAGGGGGAACGCATCTCCAAGGAGGATGCTTTGCTGCTCTACAAGCTGCCGCTGCACCAACTGGGTGCACTCGCGAACCACCGACGGCAGATCGCAAAAAAAGAGGCGTATGGAGGAACGGGCAATCAGATCGTCACCTACATTGTCGACCGGAACATCAATTACACCAACGTCTGCAATGTCTATTGTAAATTCTGCGCCTTTTATCGAACAGAAACAGATCCTGACGCCTACACCATTTCGCTGGGCGAACTTGACAAAAAGATCGAGGAAACGCTGGAACTCGGAGGCACTCAAATTCTGATGCAAGGAGGGCATCACCCAAAAATCGGCATGGACTGGTATCTCAACCTCCTTTCGCACATTAAAACCAAGTTTCCAAATATCAATATTCACGCCTTCAGTCCTAGTGAGTTCGTCCATTTTCGAGAAGTCTTTGGCATGTCTTTGAAGGACATACTCCAGAGTTTCAAGCAAGCCGGGCTCGGGTCTATTCCTGGGGGTGGTGGCGAAATTCTTGTCGACCGGGTCAGACAGCGGATTTCGCCTCTGAAAGCGATGACCGATGAGTGGCTCGAAGTCATGGATACCGCTCACCGTTTGGGTCTGAGTTCCTCCGCAACCATGATGTTCGGACACGTGGAGACCATCGAAGATCGAATCGAACACCTGGAGCGTATCCGCCTTCAACAGGACACGTCCGGCGGGTTCACTGCGTTCATAGCGTGGACTTTCCAAGCAGAGAACACCCACCTCAAAGCTCCCACGGTCGGCGCGAGCGAATACTTGCGCACCCAAGCGTTGAGCCGCATTTATCTAGACAATATCTCCAACATACAAAGCTCCTGGGTCACTCAAGGGTTGGAGGTGGGCCAAGTGGCTCTGCAGTTTGGCGCGAACGACTTGGGGAGCATCATGCTGGAAGAAAACGTCGTCAGCCAAGCAGGCGCCACTTACAGGATGACTGTCCAGGACATGAAACGGCTCATCTCAGACCTGGGCCTGGAGCCGCGCCAACGAGACAATTGGTATCGTCTGCTGAATTAATCCAGAGCCCCACCCTGCCAGCCGACCTCAATCAATAGCGCCTTGAGTTCCGTGAAGTAGGGCTCGGTCGACGAGTCCCCACCACGTCCGGTGGAGGCTTGACGGCAATTGCCGGCGACGTTCCACGAAGCATGAAAACCTACTCTCCAAACTTGACCCTTGGCGGTTCGCAGGGTTACATTCCAGCAGTTATGCGGTTCACAATCGGAGCTTCTTCTTTGGTATTGGCAGCGGTGATCAATCTCGACATTGGCATCTCGACTGCCATCGGGGAGCCTGCGCTGATGGACGGCGTTGCCGTGATGGTGAACGATAAAGTGATCACTCACTCCGCCGTTGAATCGGCTACGGCCCAAGTCTTTGACCTTCTCCGAAGCCAATACGGTCGTCAGCCTCAACTGTTCGAGCAAAAGTTGAATGAGGCTCGCCGCGAAAGATTGGAAGCGTTGGTGGAACGCGAATTGATCCTCCATGAATTCAAGACCGCAGGCTACAATCTTCCAGAGTCCTTGATCGACGATGAGATCAGCCGCCGGATTCGGAAGGACTTCGGGAACCGCCTGAACCTCACACGGACCCTCCAGGATCGGGGGATGACGACTGAGGGATTCAGGCAAGACGTCCGCGAGAAGTTCATCGTGGAAGCGATGCGTGCTCAAAACGTTGGAGCAGCGTTCATCATCTCTCCCCAAAAAATCGAAACTTATTACAAGCAAAACCAGAACTCCTACCAAGTGGGCGACCAGATCAAGATGCGGATGATCTCCCTCAACAAGGCTTCTGAGACCCAGCCGGGGGCCCATAAGAAGCTTGCGGAGGAGATACGTTCCAAGATCAAGGACGGGGCATCGTTTGCCGAAATGGCTTCCATTTATTCCACAGGGTCCCAGCGGTCTCAGGGTGGCGACTGGGGCTGGATCGAGAAAAGCGTGCTGGGTGCTGACCTCGCTGAGGTTGCCTTTGCCCTGAAACAAGGTGAGCTCAGTTCTGTCGCAGAGAGGGACGATGGCTACTATCTCCTGTTAGTGGAGGAAAAGAAACCCACTCATATTCGCCCACTGACTGAGGTCCGCGACCTGATCGAAGGGAATTTACGCACTCAAGAGCTGGATAGACTGAGGAAGAAATGGATGGATAAACTCAAAGCGAAGTCGTTCGTCAGATATTACTGATTCCAAGGCGCGTTGCAGTGGACCAACATACGCGTGTGCCCGCTTTGAGGACGCTCTTCTCGCACTGAAGTTGGTGGTCTGGACTGCAGCGCAAATATGGCCGGAAAAGCGCCGGAACATGAATAGTGGTTCCTGTTTCGATCCTTCTTGGAACGAAGGCTTGTCGAGCCAAGATGGTGCGCCGGAACGGTAAACCTCACTCCCTTCCCAACAGGTGAATCCATGAGCCACTCGATAGGAATAAGCCTTGGCGATGTCACAGGAATCGGCCCGGAAGTCACTCTCAAAGCGCTCTCGATAGCAATCGAACGGAACTCGTCTCGCTTCGTCATCATTGGAGACCATGGCGTTCTCGAACGGACAAGTGCCCAATTGGGATTACCCATGCGTTTCGTCGTAGGACGATTGTCCGATTCCATCCCTCCCAGTGCCGTCCTAGTTATCCAACCAGGAAAAAGCCTGCCGGAGTCACTTCGACCCGGATCCCCACTGGCTTCGGAGGCAGCTTTGTCGTGGCTTCGTTTCGGAGTAGACCGTTGTATCGCCCAAGAGTTGACAGCGCTGGTCACAGCCCCTGTCAGCAAGGAATCGATCATCCGGAGTGGCGTCGCCCCGTCGTTTGTGGGCCAAACCGAATACCTGTCTCAGTGCTCCTCAACTCCGCGGACAGCGATGATGTTGTTAGGTTACGACGACCGCGGAAAATGGCTTCGTGTGGCTCTGGTGACAACCCACGTGCCTCTAAAATTGGTCTCTAGCAGTTTGACGCGGGAAAAAATCGTCCAAACCATCGAACTGGCAGGGCAAGCCTGCCTCGATCTAGGACTGGAGAGGGCGCGGATCGGAGTTTGCGGGTTGAATCCTCACGCAGGCGAAGGCGGTGAGATTGGAAGGGAGGAAGTAGATCTGATCGGCCCGGCAGTGGAAGAAGCGGCCAGTTCGGGACATAACGTGACAGGACCATTCGGGGCGGACACCTTGTTCTACCATGCCTTCAAGGGCGAATACGACGTGGTGGTGTCAATGTACCACGACCAGGGTCTAGTCCCTCTCAAAATGATCGGTTTTGAGACAGGAGTAAACTGGACCCTTGGACTCCCTTTCCCGCGCACTTCACCCGATCACGGGACGGCCTACAACATCGCTGGGAAAGGAATCGCGAACTCAGGCAGCATGAGCTGCGCGATCCGACTGGCAGAGAAACTCTCCCGCCTGCGGAAGCGCTCATGAGCGGCGCGATCCGCAAGGCGGGTGCGAAAAAAACGATCTTTGGCTATTTGTCCGCCTTGACCAACTCGATCTTCGTGACAGCCAATTCCTGTTTGCCGTTCACTTCCTTCACGGTGCCGGTTGCCTTCACTTTCGCGACCTTAGTGCACAGGTTCTTGTGGAAGTCTTTGCTCACGTCGCCGGTCAGATAATAGATTGTTTTCTTGCCTTCCTTCTCGACCGTTACCGTGTTCTGGCAACTGGTCGCATCCTTGTCCTTCAAAGTGCATTTGGCACAGCAGCCATCGCCATTGATAGACAATTCTTTGTCCTTGGCGTTCGCTGAGAAAGAAAGGGCGATGACGACCGCTGCCGCGATGAGAAACTTCTTCATGACTTTTCCTTTGGGATAATGTTTTGTGATTGGAGTAGGCAGGCCATCCCACGAACCGACGCAGGTCGTCCATGCGCAACTTCTTCTTCCATCATACCTCTCCCTTTGCCTAAGACAAGCTCCATCGCATCCAAAAACGATTTTATGCGATTCAGTCAAGAGAATTTTGCTCAGGGAGAGGAATTAGGTCCCGCAGGGGAGTGTAGCCCCTCCGCCATGACAGGTTCCAGAACCTTCCAGACGGTCTCCGCCACGATCTGGTGCCCTTCTGGGTTGGGATGGATCATGTCTGGGAGATTCAGCTTGGGGTCTCCTGCGACACGATCCAGCAAGAATGGGATCAAAGTTACCCGGTTTGAACTCGCGAGGGCGGGGAAGATATTCGAAAATTCCGCTTCGTATTCTTTACCCACACTAGGAGGCATTTTCATTCCAGCGATGAGGATCTTTGCCTTCGAATTCACATGACGCACCTTATCGATGATCATCTGAAGGTTCGCCTTTGTTGCCAGTGGCGAGATGCCTCGCAATCCATCATTTCCTCCCAACTCCAAAATAAAGTAGTCCACTCCGCGCCGCAACACCCAATCGACCCTACGCAAACCCGCCGCAGAGGTGTCTCCACTGACTCCC
>CANLCA010000188.1 GCA_947487925.1 Verrucomicrobiales bacterium
AGATGAAGAGACAAACTGGCAAAAGACTGAGTTTCACATCTAAAAGTGTGGATCCTCGCGGATTGCCGGACCTGTCGGTCTGCGTTGCTTAACTGTCACTAGATCAAGAGCTTTCATGAAAAGGAACCTCGATAAGCTTGTAACTAATGTCTCCCCGACGCAACTTTTTTCCAGGAAGCCTGATTTCCAGCCTCCCGGGCTCTTGGGAGCGAGCGAGTTCCCGGGAAATCAAAGCGACGGGTTCCCAAGAACCGTTTATGGAACCAGCTCCGCGAGCAGTGCCCAGCACTCGTGTAACTCGTACGCACGGGTCTTGCCGGTGACCGAGCTTATGTCGCTGTTTGGACTCCTGAATCCGCTGAGAGTCTGCTCTTGACCCGACACGACGGCGGGAGCAAAGTTTGGATAGCCCGACAATTCAGAATTCCGCGAACGTCCTATGAACACGACTAAACCAAATTTGTTCCGCCAAGGCTTCACTCTAATAGAGCTCCTTGTGGTGATCGCCATCATCGCGATCTTGGCAGGCATGCTCCTGCCCGCTTTGTCCAAGGCGAAAGCCAAGGCGCAGTCCATTGCCTGTTTGAGCAATGGGAAGCAGCTAGGCCTCGCATGGTTCATGTATCCCAACGATCACGAGGACAAAATCGTGCCCAATACCATTGGTGGGGGCCCGAATTCGTGGATTCCGGCCAACAACGCCAATGTGGATTCGCTTCCTGGCGCCACCAATGTCCTCGCAATCCAGACCGGTTTGTTATATGCGTACAACACATCACCTGGGATCTATGTGTGCCCGGGGGACGATTTTAAGCTTAAAGGTCGACCCTTCAAGAGGGTCCGCAGTTTCTCCATGAATGGTCAGATGAACAGCGATGTTGACTGGGTCAATCCGAAGTATAAAAACTACCGCAAGTATGGCGATATCAATTCGCCGTCCCCCAGCAAGGCCCTCGTTTTTATCGACGAAAGCACGAAAACGCTTGAGGACACCTATTTTGCCATTCAGGTGGACAACAAGGTCTGGCAGAACGACCCCTCGGCACGCCACAATAAAGGTGCGAATCTGACGTTTGCCGACGGCCACTCGGAGATCTACAAGTGGCTGGAGCCCAAAACCGGCAAGCACGATTACAATGCCCCGGCGGAGAAGCCCATCGACCGTGACTTTGAAAAGCTGAAGGTCACAATTGCAGATCCTTTGGCTCCCTGATGAACGGGTCTCAGTTTTCGGGGCAAACGTTTTTCCCTCCGGTCATACATTGGGACGTTGAACTTTCGATGGAGTGTAGAGACTTCGTTAAGCCCTCCACTGGCTGAGCTGGAATGCCTTCGGGGGCATAGAGGGCTCGACAAAGCCCAGCCCCTCACCGAAGGCCCATCGAAACTCTACTCCTATGAAAGCATCCTCGTCCAACCTCGATAGAGATCCCGCGTTCACGCTGATCGAGCTTTTAGTTGTCATTGCGATCATCGCGATCCTGGCCGGGATGCTGTTGCCAGCGCTGACCAAGGCCAAGGATCGCGCCCAACTCACGCTCGACTTAAACAATGTGAAGCAGATCCTTTTGGCGAATCACCTCTACGCGAGCGATAATGACGATTACAACGCCCATCCTAGTTGGGGAGGCGATCTCAGCGGCCCCGACAGTTGGGTGTATGCAACCAAGAATAATGGACGCATTCCTGGAGGTCCGGCTGCCCCAACCTCCGCCGCCGGCAAGGATGTGAACTCCGTTCAATTCAGCAATCAGGTGGCTTTTTTCAAAATCAGCCAACTCGGGCCTTTCCTCAACGATCACCGTATTTGCTGGTGTCCAAAAGATGTGGCCACCCGTGGTTCGGGCAGATTGAAGGAACTCTGGTTGGGGCGTCCGCTGAAGCTCACCTCCTACTGTTGGAACGGAACGATTGGAGGTTATAATAACATCGGCAAGCCTTCCCTTTCGCCTGAAGGGAAAACTTACAGAATGAGCAACTTTCTCGGGACGGACTGGCTGATGTGGGAGCAGAACGAATTGGACTCGTTTAATTTTAATGACGCCTCGAACGTCCCTCCGCCTGGCAACGCTGGGAACGGCGTTTCCATCCGGCATGCGGGTGCGACGGGGTGGCGGAACATTTCAAACCCCAACGGGGCCAGCACCACGACCAGCCTGCCGGGGGGAGCCGTGGTGGGATTCTTCGCTGGTGGCGCTCAAATGGTGAAATGGAACCAATCATGGCAACTCATTAACAAGATTCCTTACCCCAACGAAATCTTCAACGGCCCCGTTTATCAGAGGTAAGGAGCCGTCAACTAATAGAGGCACCAACTTCTCAGGATCTTTTGCCCAAGGACTTCGTTGTTAATTCGTTACCCTGGAGAGGGCGGTTGAGTGGGCCGCTTTGGTTCGGCATTTGTCTGGGTGTTCTCCTGTCTCTGGGGGATGCTTCGGCGGCGGGCCGTGTGGATTTTAATCGCGACATCCGTCCTTTGATGGCGGACACATGTTTTCGATGCCACGGGCCTGATGCGAAGTCGAGGAAGGCTGGCCTGAGGCTGGACATTCGGTCGGAGGCAATGAAGGTTGCGAAGTCTGGAATGGTTCCTATCATCCCTGGCCAACCGGAGCAGAGCGAGGTCGTCCGACGGCTGTTCACGTCTGAAAAAGAGGCTCGGATGCCGCCTGAGGAAATCCACAAAGAGCTCACAGGGTTCCAGAAGGAACTCTTCCAGCGCTGGATCGCCGAGGGGGCGGAATACAGGGAACACTGGGCCTTTAGCGCACCCACACCCCCTGCTTTGCCCAGCGTGAAGCAGTCCGAGTGGGTGAAGACAACGGTGGATCGTTTCATTCTGGCTCGGCTCGAAGAAAAGAAGATCAGACCGGCTCGGGCAGCCGATCCGGCGACGCTCTTTCGTCGAGTTTCTCTTGATTTGACAGGGATTCCTCCGACGCCCACGGAGGTCGACGCCTTACTCGCTGATAGATCGCCCGAAGCGTATGAGAAACTCGTGGATCGCCTGCTTACCTCGCCGCGATACGGGGAGCGCATGGCGCAGGACTGGTTGGATGCGGCGAGGTTCGCCGATAGCAACGGCTATCAAGTGGACCGTGATCGGGAAATGTGGGCTTGGCGCGAGTGGGCCGTTGGGGCGTTCAATCGCAATCTATCGTTCGACCAGTTCACAGTGGAACAACTGGCCGGCGATCTCCTTCCGGGCGCCACATTGGATCAGCGGATCGCCACCGGCTTCCACCGCAACCACATGGTGAATGAGGAAGGGGGCATCATCGCGGAAGAATTTCTGGCGGAGTATTGCGCCGACCGCGTGGAAACCACCGCAACCGTCTGGCTTGGGCTGACGCTGAACTGCGCCCGATGCCACGACCACAAATATGATCCGCTGACGCAAAAGGATTTCTACAGTTTGCTCTCGTTTTTCCACAACGTTCCTGAGAATGGGGTGGGGGATTATTCCCTAGGAATTCGCCGCAATACCCCGCCGTTCTTGAGGCTTCCGGCGCCGGAGGCCGAGTCGAAGCTGGCGGCATTGAACCACGAACTCGAGCAGGTTAAGGGGCGGCAGGCTGTTGCAGCCACGAACGCCTTGAGTCGTGGTGAGGAATGGGCCACCCGCGCTCTGGCAACCCGCGTCAAATGGACGGAAGTGGCCGCGTCGATTCCCGCAGCCGGAGAGGGCCCTGCTCAATTATTTCCGCCTGGGATCTGGGTGCCCGTGCCCGCGCTCCATAATGAAAAGCAAACGGTCAAATTCACCGCCAACGTGGACGCGAGGCGAGTCACCGCGGTACGGATCGAACTGGAGCCAGGACCGGGCGGATCGGCGAGCACAGGGGAGAAAGTCGCTGTGGCAGAATTACGCTTGAGCCGCGCCGACACCGCGGAGAGCGGAAAACTTTCTTTGAAACTCATTCCCGCCGCTCTGGATCAAACTGAGCCTGTCTCGGAGACGGGCAAGGCGGTGGACGGGAAATCTGACACCTCCTGGAAGTTGCCACTCGGGAAGGAAGGAGCTGTGGGCGCAGTGTTTGAACTCGCCGAGAGCCTGCAAGGCGCTTCCGAGATCGTCTTCAAGGTGGAGTTGGATGTGTTGCCTGCTGAAAAGCCCCCCGCATGGAAACTGCGCTTGCTCACCACGGATGTGGACCCGGAATTGCTCCTGTCCCCGGAGATGGTTGAGGTCGTGAGAAGGCCGCTCAGCGGGAGGACGACCGAGGAGCAAATGAAGGTGGATAAATTCCGTCTCGCCCACTCGCCTGAACACGAGGCTGTGGCACGGCGTGTCGTGGACCTGAAGAAGCAGGTTGATGAGATCGATCTCTCCATTCCGATCACCTTGGTGATGTCCGAGTTGGCGGAACCTCGAGCGACCCATGTGTTGATGCGTGGGGCTTACGATCGGCGCGGCGAACGGGTTAGCGCGGCGACGCCTGCTTCTTTGCCTCCGTTCTCGTCCGATTGGCCCCGGAACCGGCTGGGCCTCGCTCGTTGGCTGGTTGATCCGGCCAACCCGCTCACCGCGCGTGTCACTGTGAACCGCTTTTGGCAGGCAATCTTCGGAATCGGGCTTGTGAGAACTAGTGAAGATTTTGGGGTGCAAGGCGAGCCGCCGAGCCATCCGGAATTGCTCGACTGGCTGGCCACCGATTTCATTCGAACGGGTTGGGACGTGAAAAGGTTGATCAAACTTTTCGTCATGAGCGCCACCTATCGGCAGGATTCTCGTTCGACTTCGGCGGCTCGAGCGGCCGACCCTGAGAATCGCTTTTTAGCGAGAGGCCCGCGGTACCGTCTGGCGGCAGAAGTGATACGCGATCAGGCTTTGGCCGTGAGCGGGTTGCTGGCTGAGAAGCTGGGCGGTCCTTCTGTGAGACCGTATCATCCTCCCGGCCTTTACGAGCAGGTGGTGGCGGGCTCTTCCGCCAGCACTTATGTGCAGGGCAAAGGCGCGGAACTCTATCGGCGCAGTCTTTACACTTATTGGAAACGCTCAGTGCCAAACCCGGCGATGCTCGCCTTCGATGCCCCTTTCCGTGAGACCTGTGTGGTGCGGCGGTCGCGCACCAGCACGCCGCTTCAGGCCCTGAACCTCCTGAACGATCCGACCTACGTCGAGGCCGCGCGTTTTCTCGCCCAACGCATGATGAGGGAAGGCGGGACCACTCCCGAATCCCGGATCCGACACGGCTTCCGACTCGCTCTTTCGCGTTTCCCACGAGAGGCTGAACTCAAAGTGTTAGTGGCAGGATTTCGGCAGAGGGAAGCTGGATTCCGTGCTGATCCCTCGAGCGCCGCCAGCCTGATTGGCGTGGGGGAGGCGGCAGCGGACGTGACTTGGGATAAGGTGAAACTGGCCGCTTATGCCACGGTGGCCAGCACTTTATTGAATCTTGACGAGAGCATCACGAAGGAATGAGCCAATGAAGCCTCAGCAGTTCGATCGATCACAATGGACGCGACGTCATTTTCTTGGGCGCGGGGCTGTGGGCGTTGGCACGGCGGCTTTGGCGGCGTTGCTCAGCCCGGTGCTGCGCGCGGCGGCGGATGGCCCACAGGACCGGTTGGAACCACATTCTCAGCCGCGTGCTCGTCGCGTGATCTGGTTAACGCAAGCGGGCGCGCCTTCGCAGCTTGATCTGTTTGATTACAAGCCGGGCCTGAGCAAACGGTTCAAGCAAGAATTGCCGGAATCGATCAGGGGCAGCCAACGATTGACGGGGATGACGTCAAACCAAAAGACCCTTCCCGTCGCGCCCTCAATCTTTGGATTCAAACAGCACGGGAAGAGCGGCCTTTGGCTGAGCGAAATCCTGTCTCACACCGGACAAGTGGCCGACGATATTTGTGTCATCCGTTCCCTGCACACCGAGGCGATCAACCATGATCCGGCGATGACGTTCCTGCAAACGGGCCACCAAAATGCAGGCAGGCCGTCGTTGGGGTCGTGGATTTCCTACGGGTTAGGCAGCGTTAACGAGAATCTACCCACGTTTGTGGTGATGATCTCCAGGCCCAGCGGGCCGACCAACGCCCAGCCCTTGCACGAGCGGATGTGGGGCTCGGGTTTTCTACCTTCTCTCCATCAGGGCGTGCGGTTCAGTCCCGGCAGGGATCCTGTCCTATTTCTATCAAACCCTCCCGGCATGAGCGCCAAGCACCGGCGCGGCATGCTCGACGATTTGTCGCGGCTG